>DAOUCW010000001.1:0-3870 GCA_034431695.1 Anaerolineae bacterium
ATCGGCAGCAGAGGCGTAATCCTTGAGTTCATAAGTGCCGGGGCAATCCATGCCCACCACGAGAACGCTTCCGGGGTCTATCTGGTGGAACTTGACCAGCTCCACAAAAGCTCTCTGCTCGCACGGGCGAAGGAGTGCGCCGATCTTTCCGGCACCTCCCCGTTTGGCCACGGTGGAGAGGGCCCTGGCAAGGTTTATGGACATGACCGGTGCGAAGGGGCGAGCTCTGTCCAGAATGGCCTCTTCCCTGACCAGAGCCGGGCTCACGCCGTTGCCGGCAACGGAGATGGGCAGAAGCCAGGCTTCAACCAGCCCCTGAGCAAGCATCTCCTTGAGGATTCTGATCACAGCCTCCGTCGGGTTGCCGCTGGTCCGGATGAGGGCTTTCACGGGCATCCTCCTCGGTCAGGGCTTAAAGGATTGCACTCTTGAAGGGGCTTGGCCCCCTGGCTTTGAGGTAATCCACCATCTCCTTCACCGTATCGGCAAACCTCTGGCCTTCGCTGGCGCTTATCCACCGGAGCCAGACCCTGTCCTCCTCCAGCCCGAGTTCCTTCAGGATTTCCTTGAGGACGGCGATGCGGCGGCGGGCTTTGTAGTTCCCGCTCAAATAGTGGCAATCCCCGGGATGACATCCGGCGATGAGGATCCCGTCGGCCCCCTCCAGGAGGGCCCTGAGCACGTAGATGGGATCCAGCGCTCCCGTGCACATGAGCCTTATAACCCTTATGTTGGGAGGATACTGGATCCGCGAGGTTCCGGCCAGGTCGGCTCCGGCGTAAGCGCACCAGTTGCAGAGAAATCCCACGATGCGGGGTTCGTATTCCATCTAAGGCCTCCTCACACCTCCCTCACATCCAGAACCTCCAGAATCTGGCTGCGGATGGCATTCAGGAGTTTGTCCTTGTCCACATCCTCCACCTTGATTGTGACAATGCGGTTTGTGGGATCCTCGCCTCTGAAAGTGCCCAGGGCAATTATGTTCCCACCGAGTTCGGCGATAGTTCCGGTGAGGGAAGCCAGGACACCTTTAGCCTCGGGGACAAGCAGGGTCAGGCGGAGACCCTTCTCCCTCGCTCCGAGGAGTTCAAGGAAGACCTTGAAGATATCGGTCTCGGTAATAATGCCTACAAGTTGATCCTCCCTCATCACCGGGAGGGCCCCGATCTTGTTGTCCACCATTATCCTGGCGGCCTCCTCAAGGGGGGTGAACTCGGTCACAGTTATGACGTTGCGGGTCATCACATCACCGACGGTGAGCTTGGCCAGGAGGTATTGGAGTTCGTAGACGTTCAGGGCCTTTGCTGAGGAAGGGGAAGCGTAGAGCAGGTCCTTCTCCGCAACTATGCCCACCAGCTTGCCGTTCTCATCCAGAACCGGAAGGCGCCGTATCTTCTCCCTCCGCATTA
This sequence comes from Anaerolineae bacterium, assembly GCA_034431695.1. GTDB lineage: Bacteria > Chloroflexota > Anaerolineae > SpSt-600 > SpSt-600 > SpSt-600. The sequence goes on from DAOUCW010000001.1 coordinate 1,410, forward strand.
TCTGGAGAGCTTCGTGGATCGGGACATCCGGTTTTACAGTTATAGGGTGACGGCTCATTCGGTCGCGAACCAGCATGGAGCACCTCCTTCTCAGCGTATGTCAAGCACCTTTATTCCTTCCTGAGAGACAGCCTCTTCCAGAGCCTCCCTGGAGATACCAGATACCTTGATCGTTACAGTCCGGGTTGTGAGGTCCTCGCCCCAGAATTGGCCCAGGCTCACGATGTTCCCGCCCTTTGAGGCGATGGCTCTGGTTATGGAAGCCAGGGCGCCCTTCTTCTCAGGGACCAGGAGGGTTATGCGGATACCCTCCTCCCTGGCGGCCATCATTTCGGTGAAGACCTTGAAGAGGTCCGACTCCGTTATTATCCCCACCAGCTCCCCATCCCTGGTGACGGGAAGCCCCCCGATCTTGTTGTCGGCCATCAGGCGAGCGGCTTCTTCAATGGGTGCGTTCTCATCTATGGTTATGACGGGGGACTTCATTATCTCCCTGACTTTGAGTCTGGAGAGCATGTAGTGCATCTCCTGGATGGAAAGGGTTGTGGCGGGGGATGGTGAGGCGTAAAGCAGGTCGCGCTCGGTGACTATGCCCACGAGCTTCTTGCCTTCCATGACCGGCAGTCGGCGGATCTTGTTTTCGCGCATTATCTGGAGGGCATCCTGGACCGAGGTCTCAGGAGTTATGGTTATTACCGGCTTGCTCATCCTTTCCTTCACGAGCATGGGCTTACCTCCTGTTTTTAACTTGCCAGGGCCGCATCCACCACGGCCATCATGGCCCTTTTATCAAAAGCTCTCATCTGGGTGGCTCCGTTGGGGCAAACCATGGCGCACACTCCGCACCCGCGGCAGAGGTCCTCTCTCACTCTGGCCACCCTCACTTCGTAATCCATGAACCGGGCTCCGTAGGGGCAGGCTGTGACGCATAGCTCGCAGGCACTGCAGAGCCTCTCGTTGACCGTGGCTATGGTCTCGGGGAGGCCCCGGAGCTGCCTGAGGTAAAGGGCAGCCTTCAAGGCCGCTCCCCTGGCCTGTCCGATCACCTCTTCCATGAAGTGAGGCCCCTGGGCAAGCCCGCAGACGAAGATCCCCGGCACGGGAAGCTCCAGGGGGCGCATCTTGGTGTGCTCTTCGGCGAAGAAGCCAAATTCATCGAGCCTGATCCCAAGCTTCCCGGCCAGAGCTGCATTGTCGCCCGGCTCTACGCCCACGCTGAGGACCAGGAGGTCGGCCTCAAACTTGACCTCGCCCGCGGTGGGTTCCTTCAGAGTCACCAGGAGCTTCTCATCCCCTGCAGGCTTCACCTCCGGCCTGTTGCCCAGGGTGTAAGGGATGAAGATGATGCCCTTTTCCCTGGCCTTCGTGTAGAGCTCCTCGTATTGGCCGAAGGTCACGATATCGCGGTAGAAGACGTAAATTTCCGCCTCCGGGTTCGCCTCTTTGAGGAGCAGGGCATTCTTGATCGCATTGTAGCAGCAGACCCGGCTGCAGTAGGGGTGGGTTTCGTCCCGGGAGCCGACGCACTGGATCATGGCCACACGCCCGAAAGAGGGGCGGGATTCTCTGAGGAGCTTTTCCAGTTCAAGCTGGGTCACGACTCTGGGATGGGTTCCCCGAAGGTATTCGGTGGTTGAAGCTTCTCTGCCTCCCGTGGCCAGGATTATGGCGCCGGCGAGGATGGTTTCGGAGCCCGGGGAGAGTTCCACCAGGTAGCTGTTACCCGCCTTTTCCACCCTGGCGATTTCGGTGTTGAGGCGCAGGGTTATGAGGGGGCTGGAGCTGACCTTCTCCACCAGGGTCTCAAGGATCCTGGCGGGGTCAAGGCCGTTGAGCACGGTTCTGGGGAGCCTGAGGAGACCTCCAGGCCTGTCTTCCTTTTCCACAAGCTCCACCCTGTAGCCGAGCTCTGCCAGGGAGATGGCAGCGGTCATTCCGGCCAGCCCCGCTCCCACAACCACGACTCTTTCCTCAGGGGCGAAGGAGTCGAGGGAAACTCTGGAGAGGAGCCTGGGGTAGAGGTGGAGGAGCCGTGCCAGGGCCACTCCGAGGATGGCCTTAGCTTTCCGCGTGGCGTTTTCCCTGTCGCCCCGGAAGGGTGCCACCGCTTCCTCAAAGAGGGGGACAATCTCGTAGGGGCCGAGGCTGCCAAGCTTCTGGTGCGCCTCAAGCGTCGGCCGGAGGCCACACGGAGCCACCACGATGCGGTTAAGGCCATCGGTTCTGGCCTTCTCCACAACTTTATCCCAGGCTTCGGGCGATTTCTCCAGGATGTGGAAAGAAGCACCGTATGCCGAGGAGACGAAGGCCTTCAGTTCTTCAAAGTCCAGAGCTCCGTCCACTTCCGGGCAGGAGAAAACGAAGACGCCCGGGCGAGGCTCGGCTTCAATGAGTTCGGGGTAGGAGGAGAGGATTGGGTAAGGGGAGGAGATGGGCTGGGAGAAGAGGGAGCGGGCGTGGA
>DAOUCW010000002.1:0-3100 GCA_034431695.1 Anaerolineae bacterium
CCCAGGCAGTGAAACTCGCTCCCACCGAAGATTACTTCTACCTCTTCCTGGGCCGCGCCCTCCTGGAGCAGGCCAGGACGATCCAGGACCCCATCAAGCGGGAAGCCAGGCTCAAAGAGGCCGAGGAAGTGCTGACCCGGGCCCGCAACCTCAACCCCTACAACCCCGACCACACCGCAAACCTGGCCCGCCTCTACCGCAACTGGGCCGATATGACCGCTGACCCCCAGAAGAGGCAGGAACTCCTGCAGAAATCCCTGGATTTCTACAACCAGGTCACGCGCATAAGCCCCAACAACGCCATCCTCCACAACGAGAAAGCCTTCGTCTACATGCTCTTGGGGCAAAAGGATAAGGCCCTGGAGACCATCCAGCACTCCCTGGCCCTTGACAACCTCTACGAGCAGACCTGGCTCCTCTTGGGCGATTATTACCGGACGGAAGGCCAGTGGGAGAAGGCTGCGGAGGCCTACGAGAAAGCGGTGGAGATTGCCCCGAACCTCGTCCAGGCTTACAGCGCCTTGGGCTTCGTCTACGCTCAGATGGGCCAGTGGGAGAAGGCTGTGGAAGCCAACCGGAAAGTTCTGGAAATCGCTCCCAACGATTACATAAGCCACCGGAACCTCGCCCTCCTCTACAGCCAGATGGGCCTGATTGACCAGGCCATAGCCGAGGCCCAGGAAGCCCTGAGGCTTGCTCCCCCGGCCGATAAGCCGCTCTTGGAGAGCTTCATAGATCAGCTCGAGCAGAAGAAAGGAGAGGGAGGGAAGTGATAAAGGACAGGGTATCCGATAACATTTACGCTCTCATAAGCGACCTCTACTACGAAGTAACCGCTGGCTTCATCGTTACGCCGGAAGGGGCAGTGGTCGTAGATACCCTCCCCTTCCCCTCCGAAACCCTGGAACTGAAGAAAGAAGTCCTGAAGGAGTGCCCCGAAGGCATAAAATACCTGATCCTCACCCACTACCACGCTGACCACACCCTGGGCACCTACCTCCTGGAGAGCTCGGAGATCATCGCCCACAAAAGGACCAGGCTGCTCCTCGCAAAAGAAGGGACCTCAAAGCTCGCCGAGGCCATGAGCATCCACTCCGAACTGGAAGGGGCCTCCATAATCCTGCCCTCCATTACCTTCACAGGCTCCATGAGCATAAGGATCGGCGGCTTCAACATCCATCTCTTTGAACTGTTCGGCCACACCCACGACTCCATAGCCGTTTACATCCAGGAGGAGAAAACCCTCTTCGCCGGAGACCTCCTGATGCCCATCCCCCTGGTGACCGATGGCGATGTGGACCTCACCATTGCCTCGCTGGAGGCCCTGAAGCGCCTGAACCTGGACTACGTGGTGCAGGGGCACGGCGGCGTCCTCCTCAAGGGGGAGATAATGGATGTGCTGGATGATAACATCCGCTACCTCCAGAAGCTGAAGGCCAAGGTGGCGGAAGCGATAAGCAAGAAGCGTCCGCCGGAAAGCCTGTTCAGGATAAAGATGGAAGACTTCGGCAAATCCCCTCTCGCCATGGGAGCGATGAGCGAACCCATCCACAAAGCCAACATCCTGGCCATCTACGAAACCATGAAGAAAGTGACTTCCGGCGCACAGGCTGCCAGGAACAGAGGGTAAATCGCTGACCCTCTTCCCTGCGACATAGAGGTCTATTAGACGGGCGATGGATCGTGAGGCGAACGGAATTGGCGGAAACGAAGCAATTGGCTTTGATCCAGTTAGAAACGCCTAAACGCCAGAGAGACAAGCATTTTGAACGCCGTGAGAAAGTTCTGGGACAGTTCTTCACTCCGAATCCGGTCGCTTCGTGGATGGTGGAATTTGCAACTTCTTTCCTTGACAACCGTGAGGCGGCATTAGACCCGGCCTGCGGCGACGGAGCGTTCCTGCAGCCTGTGCTGGCGGTGGGTTTCAGGCGAGCTGTCGGCTTAGATGTGGACGAAAAGGTGCTTCAGTTGTGCGCTAAGCGCTGCGGGAGCGACGAAAGGGTCCACCTGCACCGTGCAAATGCGCTGGAGCTTCTGAAAGAACTTGAGGGGCAGTTTGACCTCGTGGCTACCAACCCGCCCTTTTCAGCGAAGTATGGGCGGGTCGCCGATGCAGAGCTCCTGCGCCGCTACGAACTGGGGTGGGGACGCAGAAGTGAAGCGATGGAAATCTTGTTTCTGGAACTGTGTGTCCGCTCGCTGAGGAACGGCGGAATGCTTGCCATCGTCCTGCCCGAAGGCCTCTTTGCCAACCTTCCCCAGAGGCGGGTTCGCGAGTGGCTTGTCCGGAACACAACCCCAGTAGCCATTATCAGCTTATCGCGCAGCTTCTTCGCAGCCAGAACCTGCGTCCTTTTCGCCCGCAGGGAGCCCGCATCCCCCGACGCACCCGTTCTTCTGGCCCACGCTGAAACGGAAAACGACCTGCAGATGATTGAGCGAACAGGAGTGCGGAAGACCGTTGCGGAGATACTGGATGACATGTCGCCTCTGCACCACCTGGCACAATCTGATCTGCGCTGCGTCTTCCCGCTGAAACCGCTGAAAGAGGTGCTCCTGAACATGCGCGGCGGCAGCACGGAATACGGAAGCCGAAGGCAGTTTGCCGGGAGCGGAATTCCCTTCGTGTCGGCGAAAACGGTGACGCCCTTCGGCGTGGATCTCGGGCGCGATGGGCGTTTTGTGGCCGAAGGGAGCCCGATGGACAAACCGCAGGCGAGGACGAAGGTGGGCGATGTCGTTTTCGTCCGCGTGGGTGTCGGTTGCATTGGGCGGGCTGCTGCTGTGCTCCACGATGACGAAACCGGCATCGCCGACGATTACCTCTACATCCTGCGGTTCCGTTCAGACCAAATGCTTCCAGAGTTCTTTGCCCTGCTGACACAAACGCAGTTTTTCAAGCAACAACTGGAGCGATGCAAGCGCGGGACCGGAACGGTGACAGTGCCACAACGATTGCTGCGTGAAATCCTCGTCCCGGTTCCGCCAATAAGTGTGCAGCAGGTTTTCGCCGACGCCTACCGCAAAATCCACTATCAATACCGGAACGGGTTAGCGAAGGCAAGCGAACTTGAGGCGCTGGTTTCCAGACTGGAGCAGG
>DAOUCW010000003.1:0-8323 GCA_034431695.1 Anaerolineae bacterium
CCCCCATGCCAGGAGGTATGGGGGATGTGCCCCCAAAAGAGGTGAATCAGGGGGCGAGGGGCCAACTCCTGCAGACCGCCCACGAGTGGGACCATGAACCGTGGCGAACCCTTGGCAAACGAGGGTGGGGAAAAATCAGTGGGTTTTGCCCCTGGCAAGGGGCAGAGCCCCCTGCACCCCCCTTTATGGGTGATTTAAAGTGGGTGGAAAGGACCCGGCCCCTTCTCAGAGTGCAAGGGTGCTCCCTCTGTTTTTCCTTTCCCTCTAAAAAGGGTAAAATTAGGAAGCCAGTGACTGGAGCTCGCAATCCGCCGGCAAGCGGGGCTCTGTGCTTGGGTGAACCCCAAGCAGGCGGACGCGGGAGAGAGGCGGAGGACTTTACTCCCGGCAAGGGGTCTCAAAGGGGTGAAATGATGCGTAAGCTCGCTCTGGTCTTTCTGTTGACTTCCTTCGCCTGGTGGCCTCTTCTGGCTCCCGGCTACTTCCTCAAAGCCCACGATGCGCGCCACACCCTCTTTTTCTTGGTAGAGTTTGACCAGGCCCTGAAAGACGGAGCCCTGTATCCCCGGTGGGCCATAGATCAGGCCGTAGGCTACGGTTACCCCCTCTTCATCTTTTATGCCCCCTTAGCCTACTTCACAGCCGAGATCTTCCACCTCCTGGGCCTGAGCATAACCTGGTCGGTCAAGCTGACTTTTCTCCTGAGCTTCTGGATTGGAGCCGCGGGCATGTATTTCTTCGGCCGGAAACTGTGGGGAGATAAGGGGGGATTGATCGCTTCCCTCCTCTTCACCTACGCCCCATACCACCTGGTGGATATCTACGTCCGCTGCGCGCTGGCTGAATTCCTTGCCTTTTCCCTGATGCCCCTGTGCCTGCTGGCCTTCCTCGGCCTTATGGACAGGCCTTCTCCCAGGAATACAGCGTTAGCCGGGTTCGCCCTGGGCGCAATAATCCTGGCCCATCAAATCACAGCCCTAATTTTCCTGCCGATGCTGGTCGCTTTCGTCCTCTATGAAGGGGCTAAGAGGCGGAGACTGAAGCCTCTGCTCTGTTCTTTCCTGGCCGGATTGCTCTCCCTGGGCTTCAGCGCAGCTTACTGGATACCAGCCCTGGCTGAGAGGAGCTTCATCATTCAGGAGCAGTGGATGATGGCCAAATACAACTTCCGGGAGCAATTCGTCTACCTCTTCCAGCTCCTGAATCCGGAATGGGGCTACGGATACGCTGTGGCCGGACCAGAGGATGGCATGCCGCTCCAGGTAGGGCTTGCACTTCTGGGGAGCAGCATCGGGTCGCTGGTGCTGGGGTGGAAGGACGGGGGAAACCGGGGAAAGATGGCCTTCTGGGCTTCCTGCGCTTTCGTCTCCCTCCTGCTCACCCTTCCGGTTTCGGAACCTGCGTGGGAGAAAGTCCCTCTCCTTCCCCTCGTTCAGTTCCCCTGGCGTTTCCTGGCGCTGGCCGTGGTAGCTCTTTCCGTCCTGGGTGGATCGCTGGGGGAAATGCTCGGAGAAAGGTCTTACCTGCTTGCTATGCTGGTGCTGGCTTCAACCTTTGAATACACCCTCCCCCAGCACACGGAGGTCAACCCCAGGGCCGAGCAGCCGGTGGCGGTAATAGATTTTGAGCTGGATTACCCGGACATGCGGGGTATGACCGCCTGGAGTCGGGAATTCCCGGAAGAATCTCCCCTCATAGAGCAATACCTCAAAGGGGAACCCCTCCGCAAGGCCGAGATAATCAGGGGGCGGGGGACCGTTACCCCCATCAGGCACGGAGGGCGATCGGAAGAGGTGGAGGTGAAAGCGGATGAGGATGTGACCCTGCTCTTCTATACCTACTACTACCCCGGCTGGCGGGCTTATGTGGACGGCAAGCCCGTCGCCATCCGTCCTGAGGGCAAATACGGCCTCATAGCCCTGGAAATCCCCAAGGGCCAGCACAGGGTTCTCCTCCGCTTTGAGGATACTCCCCTCCGGTTCTGGTCACAAATCCTTTCCCTCACCTCTCTTTTGCTCGGAATTGGCCTCCTCTGCCTGCCCCTATTTGTCAGGAACCGAACAAAGTGATATCATGGAACTCAGAGCGAAGGGGCTGCGTCAGTTAATAAAAAACCAGGGGCGTAAATTCCCCTCAGGCTCGTTTTGTTAGAAGCCTGAGGGCCATCAGACAAAAGAGGGTAATGCTATGCAACGGACTTTGAGAGTTTTTTCCTTACTGGCTTTGCTTTCTTTAGCTCTAAGCTGGGCATGTGTTCCCGCCACCGAAGTTCCACCGGAACCTCCTGTCGTCCTCTCCTTCTCCCCATCCGAAGGGGAAGAGGTGAAAGTGGATGAACCCATCACCATAACCTTCAGCCAGCCCATGGACAGGGAGTCGGTGGAAAAGGCCTTTTCCGTAACCCCCCAGGTCAAAGGCACCGCAAGCTGGAGCAAAAATACCTTCATCTTCCGCCCTGAAGAGGGCTGGGCCAGGGATACCACTTACAGGGTTAAACTTGGAACCGAAGCCAGGAGCACCAGAGGCCTCGCCCTTCACCACCCTCTGGAATTTTCCTTCTCTTCGGTCGGCTACCTTGAGGTTTCGGCCGTTCACCCAGCTCCCGGTTCCACAGATGTGGGCGTTGACCGTTCCATATCCGTCGTCTTCAACCGGCCCATAGTCCCCCTCACTGCCATAGAGGAGCAGAAGGACCTCCCCCAGCCCCTGGAAATTCAGCCCCAGGTCAGGGGCAAAGGCTACTGGCTCAACACCTCCGTTTACGTTTTCAAACCTGAGCCCACCTTCGCCCCAGGAACCCTCTACACCGTCACGGTGAAGGCCGGATTAAAGGATACTTCCGGCAATGCCCTGGAGAAGGATTACACCTGGAACTTTACCACTGAGCCTTTCTACGCCAAGAGCTTTGAACCAAAAGGCTACAACATTTCCCTCACCACTCCCGTAACGGTGACCTTCAACGCCCCCGCATCGCGCCCATCGGTTGAGAAAAACTTCTCCCTGGTGGAAGCTGAGACCGGGCAGAAAGTGCCCGGCTCATTCCGCTGGGAAGATGATTACACGATGGTTTTCGTCCCGGCTCAGAGGCTGAAACTTGAGACCCAGTATCAGGTCCGGATTGAGAGGGAAGCTGCGGCCGCGTCGGGGGGAAACCTCATTTCCCCGGTTCAATGGACCTTCAGGACCGTGCCCTACCCCGCCATTTCTTTCACCACACCTCATAAAGGTGCCAGGGACGCCGACCTCTGGGGCATCAACATTCATTTCAATGCGCCTGTGGATCCCAAAACTCTGGCCGGGAAGTTCGCGATAACCCCGACGGTCACCGATGTCTACACTTGGTGGAATGAATTTGAAAACGTCTTCTACATCGGCACTCAACTGGCCCCCTCAACCCTCTACACCGTCACCATCAAAAAAGGCATAGCCGACCCTTACGGCAACGTTATCGGAGAAGATTACGTTTTCACCTTCACAACCAGAGCCCTTGAGCCTTCCGTCTATTTCGCCGGAGGGGATTATGTAATCTACGATGCAGGCAAAGCCGAAGAGCTTTTCGCCCGGCTCTTCTATCTGAACGTCTCTCGCCTCAATTTCTACCTCTACCGGCTGAGCGAGGAGGATTTCGCCAATCCCGACTCCGTGCCCGGATTGGCTTCCCTCATAAATTCCTGGTCCCAGCCGGTCTCGCCGGTCCTGAATAAAACGGAAGCGATGAGCATCCCCCTGAGGATGAGGGACGGTTCTCCCCTCGGCCCTGGCCTTTACCTCATCAAAGCTCAGGCCCCTGAGACGGCAAAATACGGCTACGAGGCCAGGCAGTTCTTCGCCGTCGTCAAGGCCGGTCTCGTGATGAAGTATTCGCCTTCCGATGCCCTCGTGTGGGTTACGGACCTGCATACGGCCAGACCCCTGCCTTCGGTCAGGGTAAGGCTGAGGACCCCGAACGATGTTCTGGGAGAGGGAGTGACCGGGGAGGATGGGGTTGCCATTGTGAAGTTCGGCGAGAAGAAGTTTGACCCCTGGATCGGCATCACAGCTTTCGCCTATGGCGAAGGGATCTTCGGAGTGGTCTCCAGCTCCTGGAATGCAGGCCTGAGCCCCTGGGATTTCGGGCTGAGCGTTTCCATGGAGCCGAGGCGATACGCCGGCTTCATCTACACCGATCGCCCAATCTACAGGCCAGGCCAGGTTGTCCACTACAAGGGCGTCTTCAGGCTGGACGATGACGCCGCTTACCGGCTCCCGCCTCCCGGGGAGAAAGTCCTGGTCAGCATCTACGATGCCGAGGGCAAGGTGGTCCAGAAAGAGGAGAAATCGCTCAGCCCCTACGGGACCATAAGCGGCGACCTGCTCTTAGGAGACGAAGCTTCGCTCGGCTACTACCGGATTGAGGTTGCGATTGGGGAGGAACGGACCGAGGGCTTCTTCCAGGTAGCCGAATACCGCAAGCCCGAGTTTGAAGTCTCCCTCAAAACCGACCGGGACAATTACATCAACGGCGAAACCATAACCGTCACGGTCTCCGCCATCTACTACTTCGGCCAGCCGGTGAAGGATGCGAAGGTCTATTGGTCGGTTATGAGCCGCGATTACTTCTTCTACCACCCCGATTACCCATACCACAGCTTCACCGATTACGAGTGGGGCGAAGAGTGGAAAGGCCCATACGGTGAGACCATAGCTTCGGGCGAGGGGGAGACGGATGCTCAGGGACTCTTTTCCTTCACCGTCCCCGCCGATATATCCACCAGGAAGCTGTCCCAGTTCTTCACCATTGACGTCAGAGTTGTGGACGTGGACGGGAGGGAGGTGGCCTCGCAGGCTTTCGTGACCGTCCACAAAGGCGAATTCTACATCGGCCTCGCCCCCGAATCCTGGGTCGGGGAAGTGGGCGAGAAGCAGAGGGTGGACCTGGTGGTCGTAAAAACTCCGGGGAGGGATGGCTTCCCTCCCACCGTCAACGTGGTTGTTTCAAAGCACCGCTGGTATAGCGTCCAGGAAGAGCAGGAGGATGGGACTTTCCGGTGGGTCACCAGAGTCGAGGATACGCCCATCCTCACCACCACTGTCAGGCTGGACGAGAAAGGCCGCGGCTTTGTGGAGTTCACCCCGGATGAAGGGGGAACATACAAGATTTCGGCTTCGGCGAAGGACCGCCTCGGGAACGAGATCCGATCCGCCATTTACCTGTGGGTGAGCTCCCACGAATACGTGAGCTGGCCGCGCGAGAAGGGCCTTAAGATAGACCTCATTCCGGATAAGAAGGAGTATCGCCCTGGCGATACCGCTCGCATCCTCATCCCTTCCCCTTACCCCAAGCCGGTGACCGCTCTCCTGACCCTTGAGAGGGGCAGGGTGATGGAGCACAGGGTGCTCACCGTAAACCCCGGCGGTTTCACCGTTGATATCCCCCTCAACGAACGGCATATCCCCAACGTCTACGTCTCGGTGATCCTCCTGAGAGGTGAGGCGGGTGACGAGACCGTTGAACCCTACCGCTCAGGTTACATAAACCTCTCAGTCTCGCCCGAGAGCAAGCTCCTGAAGGTCCAGATAACACCGGACCGGGAGAAGGCCGGCCCGGGCGAAGTTGTGAGCTTTGAGATCAGGGTGACGGACCAGCAGGGCAGGGGTGTTGAAACTGAGCTTTCCCTGGCCCTTGTGGACAAAGCAGTTCTGGCTCTGGCGGAGAAGCCGCCCTCTCTGACCCGGAGCTTCTGGGAGGAGAGGCCTGTAGGGGTGAGCACAAGCGCAAGCCTCGCCGTCGCTGCCGAGAGATTGTTGCCTGCCAGGGGGAAAGGCGGTGGAGGGGGCATGGAGGCATTCGCCCCGATACGCCGCGAATTCCTTGACACAGCCTACTGGGTTGCTTCCCTCAACACCGACCCGCAGGGCTATGCCCGGGTGACCGTCAGGCTCCCCGATAACCTCACCACCTGGCGAATGGATGCCAAGGGGGTTACGGCTGCCGAGCTGATGGGCGAGGCCCAGAAGGACCTGGTAGTCTCCAAGGACCTGCTCGTCAGGCCTCTGCTCCCCCGCTTCTTCACGGCGGGAGACCAGGCCCTGATCGGGGCTACGATCCACAACAATACCTCGCAGCCGCTGGAGGTCAGGGTTTCGCTGGAAGCTTCTGGCCTTGAAATCCAGAGCGAGCCTTCCACTACCGTCTCAATCAAGCCCTACGATAAGGCTCTGGTCCGGTGGAGGGTGAAAGCCCCCGGCGTGGAGAAAGCCGTCGTCACCATGAAAGCTCAGGGAGGACAGTTCTCGGATGCTGTGGAGATGACGATTCCCGTCCATCACTTCTCAACCCCGGAGGTGGTCTCAACCGCTGGCGTTCTGGAAGAAGACGGGGAGAGGCTTGAATTGATCCAGCTCCCGCGGATCATGGATCCGGCCCTCAGCAAGCTGGTGGTTAAGCTTGAGCCTTCCCTTGCGGCGGCCATGCAGGGCAGCCTGACCTTCCTCGAACACTTCCCCTACGAATGCATAGAGCAGATAGTCTCCAAGTTCCTGCCCAACGTCTTCACTTACAGGGCTCTCAGGGAACTGGGCATAGAGGATGAAGAACTCAGGGCCAAGCTCGCGGAAATGGTGGAGGTCGGACTTCAGAAGATCTACGCCCGCCAGAATTACGACGGTGGCTGGGGCTGGTGGGGACCCGATGGAAGCAGTCTGAACCTGACTTCATACGTGCTCCTCGGCCTCGTGGAAGCGAGGGATGCAGGCTTTGCCGTGGATGAGAGAGTGATGAAGAGAGCCGCCCTCTTCATCAAAGAGAACCTCTCCGTTTCCACCGAAACAGAACCCCTCAGGGCTGACATCCAGGCCTTTGCCCTCTATGTCCTGGCCCGATACGGCGAGGGAGACGTGAGCCGGTGCATGGCCCTCTACCGGGAGAGGAAGGAGCGGGGATTGGGCAATTACGGCAGGGCTTTCCTGGCGATGGCCCTCTACCTCCTGGCCCCATCCGAAACCCTGCCCATTGACACCCTGCTGGATGAAATCCTCGGCCAGGCGATCTTAGACGCCACCGGTGCCCACTGGGAAGAGGCTGAAAACCCATACTGGACGATGAACACCAACACCCGCTCCACTTCGGTCATCATCTCGGCCTTATCCCGGATAAGGCCTTCCCACCCGCTTCTCCCCCACGCCGTCCGCTGGCTCATGGCTGCCCGCAAGGAGGACCGCTGGGCTTCAACTTACGAGACCGCCTGGGCAATAATGGGCCTGACCGATTACATGAAAGCCACAGGGGAGCTCAAAGCTTCCTACCGCTACCTCCTGAGCCTGAACGGCCAGAAAATTGCATCCGGGGAAATCTCACCGGAAGAAGTCCGGGCAGTCATTGAAAAAGAGGTGCCGGCCGCCCAGCTTAAGGCCGAAGGGCTGAACCAGCTTTACATAAAGAGGGAAGCCCCTGCCGGTCAGGAGAAGGGAAGCGGCCGCCTCTACTACACCGCCTTCCTCCGCTACTTCGTCCCGGTTGAGAAAATAGAGGAAATGAACCGCGGCATCGTGATCCAGCGCCGCTACACCGACCCCTCGTGCGAGAAAGAGATATGTCCATCCATCGCCAGCGCCGAAGTTGGGCAGCTCATCCGGGTCCACCTGACCATTGTAGCTCCTCGCTACCTGACCCACCTCGTGGTAGAGGATCCGATCCCCGCTGGTGCGGAGATAGTGGATACAAGCCTGAAAACGGTTTCGGTGCTTTACCAGGAGGGTGGGGAGCTCAGGAAGCAAGCTGAGCCGATATGGTGGTGGTATCCCACCCATGCTGACAGGCGTGACGAGAAGCTGGTCCTGTTCGCCACCTACCTCAGTCCCGGCACCTACGAGTATACCTACCTCATAAAAGCGGGCTTGCCTGGCGAATTCAAAGTCCTGCCGGCGGTCGCTTACGAGATGTATTTCCCGCATGTTTTCGGCCGGACCGGGGGGATGTCTTTCACAATCAAATGAAATGCGGGGGCAGGGTCATCCAGGCCCTGCTCCCTTGCACGCAACAGGGAGGGACCCTATGGACTTCATCCGTGGCATCAGTCCCGGCAAACTTCTGGCCTTATCCATCCTTCTATTCCTGAACGTTCTCATCCTCGGTTGCCTGCTCCTTGTGGTGACCGGGAAAGTGGTGTTCTAACGGCCTTCTAACATTCCTCTATAGTTCCTCTAACGGCCGCCCATTATCCTTGAGAGGTGGCAGGGGGTGGTATCCCCTGACCCCCTCCGTCTCCACCGTGAGGGGGATGGAAGGAGCTTACCCCTCCCCGGGGGTTGCGGGAGGAACCTCCCGCTTCCTGAAGAGTTAAAA
>DAOUCW010000004.1:0-2598 GCA_034431695.1 Anaerolineae bacterium
GGAGAAGCCCTTAGCCCTCCCTCCCCTTTGAGGAGGGAAGTGAAGCCATTCCACCATCTGAGCGGTCAGAAATCGCACCCTGCCGATGCTCTCCAGGATGTCCAGGTCTCTTTCTGTGAGGCGAAAACTTGGTGGGGATGGAGGACGGAGAAAGCGATTTGCCCTAAATCCACCCATCTTCTCCTCCCTTTTCCCCCTCGTAAATTCCGGACAGGCGCTGCCTCAATTCTTTCTCCACCTCCGCCCTGGAGCGCCCGACCTTCCTGGCCAGCTTTGCCTTTACTTTGTCCACCTCTTCTTCATTCAGGCGGACAGGTAGCATGATGGTTCTGCACAGCTCCGGCTCCCGACCGGATACGTGGGCGAAGAAATGATGGGAGGGGAGATTTTGAACTTCATTTGTCCAGAACGCCATCTGTTCCATATGGGAGTAAAAGGTTATGTTCCTCCCCCACTGATACTTGACCAGATGGGGGTCAGGGCGGAAGATCTCCTGAGCCATAAGTTTGGCTTCCTCAGCACTGCAGGAGAAGACAGCCCTCACGCTCACGTTGTTGAGGATGAAGCTTTTGAGTCTCCAGTCGTCAAGCTGGTGGAGGCCCTGGAAGGCAAGGAGCAGGCTCAGCCCGTATCCCGCCCTCTCGGCCAGGAGACGCCGCAGGGACGGAACAGGGTAAGCCTGAGCTTCATCGGCCACGAGCCTGAGGCGGGGGTTGGAGTGGAAAGGGGAATCCTTCTTCCGGCGGGCAAGGAGGGCGTCGACCATGCTCAGAATAACCCCGAAGCTCAGGTAAACCCCGGCTTCGCCCATAAGCCCTTCCGGGAAGGCGATCAGCAGAACCCCACCTCTGTCCAGAATGCCCTGTAAGTCGAAGGTGCTCCTTGGTTGACCGAAGATGAGGGATGTAAGGCCCCTTGTGAAGGCCCGGAAGCGGTTCACCGTGGATTCTGTAAGCTCCCTTATCCTCTCGCCTTTTTCCGAATCAAGCTCCCTCAGCCAGGCCTGGAGCTGAGGGTCCGATACTTCGGAGAGGATGCGCTGGCGGAAAGGGCGGAAGCGGAGCAGGGGCTCGATCTCCAGCACAGTGAAGCCCGTCTCGGCCAGGGCCCACGCGGCATGGAAGGTGTAGTTCTGAAAGCGTTGAGCTTCGGCTACCTGGCCCTGGAACCAGAGGGCCATTGCGCACTCCACAAGACGCAGAGCGCATTCTTTCGGCGATTCACCCTGCAAGGGCTGGAGAAGGTTGAACCCCGGAATGTGATCCTGGTCAGCAACCAGGAGAACGAGGCGTTCCCCTGCCAGCTCCGCTACGCCTGCAGAGAGCAGCTTATCCACAAGGGAGGCATGAGGGTCGAGGAGGATCACGGAGCAGTCGGAGCGGTGGATATCCTGCCAGACTACAGAGGCCAGGAGGGTGGATTTCCCCTGGCGGGTCTTCCCGTCCACGAGGAAGTGGACATCGAGGGAAGGGGAATCGAGGGCGAAGAATTTCCCGCTTTCGCTTATCCCCAGAACAAGGGCATCATGGGCATTGGGCTGCAGAGATTCCGAGGGCGATAGGAACCTCCATATGCAGCGGAAACCACTGGCCAGAGCCTCCCAAACCGTTGAATAACCGAGGCGATGGCTTATGAGCCCGATTCCGAGCGACAATGCCAGAGCAAAGGGCGAAATGGCAGAGATCAGGATAAGGAAATCCCAGATGGAGAAGGGAAGCCGGCTGAGCAGAGGCAGGGAGAGCAGTAAAAGGAGGAAGAGGAGAAACCAGAGCATGGCGTAAAGAGCGCCCATATCCATCAGATTTTCTGTCCAGTGCCGGTAGCGAGGCGGCTTTCTCTTCCCGGTCATTTTTCCTCCTGAAATGTGGAGCAGTTGGGTTGAGACCTCAATGGAACAAATGGCATATGTTGGCTTTTTAAGGTTTTTAATGACTATATGTAGTGGATTCTGCTCTTCATCCCCTGCTAACCGGTTAGCATAAGGGTTAGCAGGGCTTTATCCCCTTACCTCCCTTCCTGGTCTACCGATAGAACCAGCGAAGCTCCCAGGTTTTCCAGAATTTCTTCCGTTTCACTGTCTTCCTCCACCGAGGCCTTTGCTGCTTCTATGCGGAGCCCTGCCAGGGCCTGGGCCACAGCCGCTTCTACTATCTTCCTGATTTCGCTCAGATCAATGTCAGGGGCTCCTGCCTCCTCCGAGTCGGTGGCCTTTATGCCCCGGCATAACGCTTCACGGATCCTCCTGGATTTCTCCCCCACAGGCAAGCCCTTTAAGCTTTCAAGCCATTCGATCAGCTCATCATCCTGGCCAGAGTAAAGGCGGATATGCAGCTGCTTCATCCTGGCCTTCCGCCTTTTTTGGCTCATAAGGCTTCCTCCGAAGTGCTACCACTCTGGTAGCACCTGCTACCGCAATGGTAGCACTAAATCCCCTTAAACGCCCGCAGTGCGTATCGGGCCAGCCCTACAGCGTTTGCCATCACAGCATTGGGCAGCACGACACCGTGGGGATAATGCCGCAGGAGCGTTTCCCGCAGGGTTTCCGCCCCACCTCCTGTGAATAAAAGGTGAGCAAACTGACGGCCGTTCCCCCATTTC
>DAOUCW010000005.1:0-3883 GCA_034431695.1 Anaerolineae bacterium
CCCCAGGCCTCCACGAACTGCCCGGCGTCAAAGTGAGCCCGGCGCTCGCAGTGGTCGTGGATGCGCTTGCCGAAGGCGAAGAGGGGACGGCCCAGGCCATCGGTGGCAGGGAGGCTACCGAAGGTCAGGTAGTGCACGATGGTGGCAGTAAGGTTATCCACGTTCAACGGGCAGCCGGGGATGTTGACCACGGGGACGCCGGAGACCAGATCTTTCACGCCTTTAGCACCGGTGGGGTTAGGGTTGGCGGCGGGAATGCCGCCAAAGCAGGCGCAGTTGCCCACGGCGATTACGGCCGCAGCCTTGGCAGTGGCTCGCCTGAGGAGGTCCAGGGCGGTCTTGCCGCCGATGGTGCAGTAAACTCCGCCGTCGGCCGTGGGGATGGAGCCTTCCACAACTACGATGTGGCCGCCCTCGGCGATAGCGTCTTCAAAGGATTTCTCGGCCTGCTTGCCAGCAGGAGCCATCACCGTTTCGTGGTAATCCAGGGAGATGATGTCAAGGATGAGTTCCGCCACACCGGGGCGATTGGCCCGGAGGAGAGATTCAGTGCAGCCGGCACAGTCCTGGTATTCCAGCCATATTACCGTGGGTTTCCTGGCCTTTTCCAGGGCTTCGGCGATTTTAGGGGCCTGGGTGGCAGGAAGTGCCAGGGTGCCGGCCATAATGGTGCAGAACTTGAGGAATTCACGGCGGGTTATACCTCGGGCGGCCAGTTCTTCAGCTATTGTCCTATTGGAGCTCATCAGTCCACCTCCTGGAATAAAATCAAGCTGCTTTTAAACCAAGCAGCTTCCAGCCCAGGAAAGCTCACGGCGCTTTTGAGCGCACCTTCAAACAATACCTCAGGGGAAGGTAATGAGGGGCAATGTATTCGGGGCTCACTCAACTTTGATTCAAGCTTCATGCTCAATGCTCCTGCTTCAGCAGAGCTCTTCATTCGGCATCCTTGACCTGGTGAAAATTATAACAATTTATGCCTATCCCGTCAAATCCGCTACCCACGCTGTAGCTGGCCCTTCGCTTCGCATTTAACCACAGATGGCTAATTTTGTCAAGTTTGTTCTGAAATTCACTCACTGGTAAAAATAGAAGGCGAGCAACGGAACCCCCTCCAGAGCCCGCTGCCCGCCACCAACGCAATCAACCCCACTTATTCCCTCTTCCTCAGCACCTCCTCCACCTTCGCCACAAGTTCTTCAGCCTTAACCGGTTTCTGAATCCACTCGTCTACCTGAACATACTCCCCAACTGGAGCAGTCACCTCCTTACGCTCCCCCCTCAGCGAAGTCACCACAATCACAGGCACATCTTTCAACTGAGGATCCCCTGCCATCTCCCGGCACACATCCAGTCCCTCAAGAACGTAGGACATCATTATCTCCAGCAAGACCAGATCCGGCTTCTCCTTCCGCATCACTTCCAGCACCTGCTTCCCCCCAAAAGCCACGGTGACCTCATGACCCCTCGCACCCAGAACACTTCGCATCAAATTGACAAACTTGGGATCATTATCCGCAACCAGAATCTTCGCCATCTTGCCCTCCTTTCACTCATTAATGTCCATGCCGGGCAGCCCCCGCCTTCTTCGCCTCCCAGATCTCCAAGGCCCGCTTGCGCCCATAGAACCACCTGGCATGGTGCTCGGCAGCATACTCCGCCGAGGTCACCCCAAAACGCATGCTCACCAGGGCAGCCCACATAAGCGGATGCGCTACCGCCAGGTAAAGGTGCACTATAAGCATGCAGACGGAGGCAATCATCGCCAGATCGTGGAAGAGGACCGCCCAGCGAAAGACCACCGGCGAAACCACCCCCTTGCCAAACCACATTATTAGCCCGGTGATCCCGAAGACAACCCAGGCGATTATCATCACCAGACCGTTGAGCTTTTCCCCGGCATTGAACCGGCCCTGAGGAGGCATGGCTTCATGCCTGCCAAAAAGGTAATAAGGAATGGCCCCCTTGAGCCAGCCTATGTCTTCCTTCTCGGGAAGGAACTCCCGCAGGTTGAGGAGGAACCTCCGGGGCTGGATTATGGCGTAGATTATGGGGACGAGGCCGAAGAAAATGGCGGAGATCCTGTGGATGAGACGGAAGGTCTCACCCGCCGCCCCCTGGGCCAGCGGCTGGAGGAAGGGGAAGTAGAGGATCATCCCGGTTATGGCAAGGGGGACGAATGTAGCAGTGTGCACCCAGTGGACTATTCGCTCCATGAGGGTATACTTGGGTATCCACTGGATGGTTATAACCTCTGGCCTGCCCTTGATTTGAACGCTCATTTCACCTCCTCCATACGAATGTTACGGCGGGCAATGAGGAAAGCAATGAAAGTGGCCAGGAGCGTTGCCCCAAAGGCCACATTCCCCAGAGGCTGAACAACTTTCTGCCAGACACTGGCCATGACCGGGAATTCGGGCTTGGGAGGCAAGCCATAAGCTTCTGGCGGAGCGATCAGGACGTAGATCCGGCCAAGGCCTCCCACTTCGTTTACTCCGTAGACGTTGGCCTGGGTGTAACCTTTGGCTTTGAGGGCTTCCACCCGGGCCATAGCCTTAGCTACCATCTCATCCCGATCACCGAAGTCCAGAGCTCTGGCTGGACAGGTCTTGACGCAGGCCGGCAGCAGGCCATTGGTCACACGGTCCTGGCAGAAGGTGCACTTGGAAGCCTTCCCCTTACCGGTAATGGGGTCAATCTCCAGTCTGGGGATGTGGAAGGGGCAGAACTGAGAGCAGTAGCCGCAGCCGTTGCAGAGCTCGGGCTCAAAGGTGACCAGGCCGAGAGGGTGTTTCTTCAGCGCCCCCGTGGGGCAGACAGTCACGCAGGCCGGGTTGCCGCAGTGCATGCACCCCTCCTTGAGGAAGAGCCAGCGGAACCCATCCGGCCCCTCATGCTCAATGAAGCGGATGCGGGTCCAGGTTTGCGGCGAGAGGTCCGGCGGATTCTCGTAGGTGCCCCGGTTGCGGGTGCGGGAGTAGAGCCACCCTTCCCGATCGTTCCACTGCTTGCATGCTACCTGGCAACCACGGCAGGCAACACATTGAGAAGTGTCAATCAGCATCCCGAGCCGCGCCATGTTTCACCCCCCTATGCTTTCTCAATGTCTACCAGGAAGGCTTTGTATTCTGGGATCATGGTGTTGGCATCGCCCACGTGCGGGGTCAGGAAATTGGCCGTGCCCTGGACCATGTCTTTAACGCCCACATCGTAAGGCAGGCCCTTCCAGCCCCAGTGCCAGGGCATCCCCACCACGTGGAGAGTCTTGCCGTTGACCTGGAGCGGCTTGATGCGGGCAGTGACAATGGCGATGGCCTCAATCTCGCCTCTGGCCGATTTGACTTTGACCCGGTCGCCGCTCTTGATGCCCTTCTCGGCGGCCAGTTCCCGGCTCATCTCCACGAACATCTCCGGCTGTGCCTCCACCAGCCAGTCCAGCCAGCGGGACATGCCACCCGCCTGCCAGTGCTCCACCAGCCGGTAAGTAGTGGCAACGATTGGGAACTTGTCGGGCGTGCCCCAGTTGTCGCCGATGTCCTTGCCCTCGTCGGTCCTCCAGACCTTGACGACCGGGTTGATCTGCTGGCTGGAGAGGAGGTTCTTCACCGGGGACTCCACCGGCTCGTAATGTTCCGGCAGCGGGCCTTCGTTCATCGGGGCGAAGAGGCCGCCCTTGCCATCGGTGCGCATGATGAAGGGATCGCGGCCGCCGGGATCCGTGGGAGCTTTGTTGACCGGGAAGTCGGGAACATCGTAGCCCACCCACTTCTTCTGGGCCTCATCCCACCAGATGTATTTCCGATCCTCAGACCAGGGCTTGCCGTTGGGGTCGGCGGAGCAGCGGTTGTAGAGGATGCGGCGGTTGGCCGGCCAGGCCCAGCCC
>DAOUCW010000006.1:0-27006 GCA_034431695.1 Anaerolineae bacterium
CCCCTACGCCCACGCCAGTCCCGGCCAAGCCCTATAAGGTCGGGATCTTCTCCGACCTCTCTACCGTAAACTACTGGTCTTACCTGGGGCCGAACGCTACAGTGTGGAACGCTTACGTCCTCAACCCCCAGCGCGTTAGCCTCTACGGACTTGCCGACCGAACCTTCCAGATCGTCCCCGTTGTTGCCGACGGCATGCCTGAGCCCCTCAAACAGGAAGGGGAATTCTGGGTCAGCACCGTCAAGATGAAGAAGGGCATCATGTGGAGTGACGGCAAGCCCCTCACCGCCCACGACGTCGCCTTCACCGTGAACACTGCCCTGGAACTCAAGCTCCCCGGCAACTGGGCCACCATTTACGACCCCAACTTCCTGGACCACGTTGAGGCTGTTGATGACTACACCGTCAAGTTCTACTACAAGCAGAAGCCCGGCCTTGCCGTCCACGAATACGGAGCGCTTCAGGGGCCCATCCTGTCCAAGGCCTACTGGGAGCCCATAGTTGAAGAGGCCAAGAAGGCCCTGGCTGCTCTCACTCCTCCGCCCGAAGGGGCCACTGAGGAAGAGAAGAAGGCCTATGAAGAGAAGCGCTCCGAGGCCCTCAACGTCCTCTTCGGCCATGAGCCCAAGGATGAGCCTGTAGCCGGTGCCTTCGTTTTCAGCAAGTGGGAGAAGGGCGCCTTCGCCGAGAACATCGCCAACCCCAACTACTTCTTCAAGGGCGTCAAGGTCACCGAATACAAGAACGGAGCCTACAAAGAGTCCAAGCCTGGCGTCTACGAGTTCGTGGGCTACGGCGAACCTACGGGTGAAGTGGACAAGGAATGGGAGGTCGGCCCCTTCGTCTCCTCAGTCATCTACACCCTCTATGGAACCCAGGATGCGGCTGTCCTGGCCCTCAAGAACGGCGAGGTCCAGTTTGTCCTCAACCCGCTTGGCCTCCAGCGCGGCCTGCGTGCCCAGATCGAGGCTGACCCCAACCTGGCCGTGATTGAGAACCCCACCAACGGCTTCCGCTACCTGGGCTTCAACTGCCGCAAGCCTCCCATGAACGACAAGGCCTTCCGCCAGGCTGTGGCCGTCCTGATTGACAAGGAGTTCGTGGCCAATACCGTCCTCCAGGGCGTGGCCTTCCCGATGTATACCATCATCCCGCCCGGGAACAAGGCCTGGTATACTGAAGAGGGCGTGCCCAAGTTCGGCCTCAAGGAAGACGGCACTCCGATGACCCGCGAGGAGCGCATCAACAAGGCCATTGAGATCCTGGAGGCCGCTGGCTACAAGTGGGAAGGCAACAAGAAGCCCACCTGGGACAAGGACAACCGCCAGGTCATCCCCGGCGGCCGCCTGATCATGCCCAACGGCAAGCCGGTTCCCGAGATGGAGCTTCTGGCTCCCAGCGCCGGTTACGACCCGCTCCGCGCCACCTTCGCCATCTGGATTGAGAAGTGGCTCAACGAGTTCGGAATCCCCGTCAAGGCCAACCTGACCGGCTTCAACATCATCGTGACCAGGGTGTTTGATGAGCAGAACTTTGACATGTGGATCCTGGGCTGGAGCCTGGGCATCTTCCCCGACTACGTGCGCGACTTCTTCCACAGCGAGCGCGCGGGCCTGGGCGACTTAAACGCCGGCGGCTACTCCAACCCCGAATTTGACAAACTGGCCGACCAGATCAAGACCTGCGACACCTACGAATCCTGCAAGAAGATTGCCGCCGAAATCCAGAAGGTCCTGGCCGAGGAGCTTCCTTACATCGTCCTCTTTGACACCGGCATCATGGAAGCTTACCGGGCCGCCGAAGTGGAGTATCCTTACACCGACACGCTGGGAGGCCTGCAATATGTGAACGGCTTGCCAGCCCTGGTGCATGTAAAGTAAACCCGGGGAGGTTTCGGGGGGTAGGGGGCAATCCCCTGCCCCCCTTTTAAGTGTGAAAGGCGAGGGTCGCCCGGGGCCGTCTCCACCCAAAAACCCTGCAGGGAGGGACCATGACGAGATACATTTTGAGGAGACTGGTGCAAATTGTGATAACGCTCTTCGTTTTCCTGACCCTGGTCTATTTCCTCCTTGAGGCTCAGCCTGGCGATTATGCCCAGACTTTCATATCTAACCCGAAGCTAACCAAAGAGCAGAGGGAAGCCTTAAGGGCTCAGTTCGGCCTTGATAGGCCCCTCTGGGAACGCTACCTCCGCTACATGGGTTCCCTTGTGAAGGGAAACCTCGGGATTTCCTTCATCCATTACCCGAAGCCGGTTATATCCATAATAGCCGAGAGGGCACCACGCACAATCCTCCTTTTCCTCACAGCTCAGATCCTATCGTTCCTTTTAGGCTTTTCCACCGGCAAGGTGCTGGCCTGGAGGAGAGGGCAAGCCTTTGAGTATGTCCTGACCATAGGCGGAGTTACCCTCTACACGGTGTTCACCCCATGGTTCGGCCTCATGATGATATGGATCTTCGCTTACATCCTCGGCATCTTTCCGGTGGGAAAGTTTGTAACACCCGGACTCTGGCGAGGAGCCCCCGTTGACGCCAATTACGTATTCATAAGGATACTGCTTTCAGCCCTGGTTGCCTCAATAGTCCTGTTCGTGGTGTTCCTGGCCACGAGGCGCCTCAGCTTATCCCTGAGGAGAGGCCTCAGGTGGGCCGGAGTGCTGGTAATACTGGCCGGCCTCGCCGCTTACTGGCTGCCTTCCGGCATAACCCGCTACGCCCTTGATATACTCCACCACCTCATCCTGCCTGTCATGACGCTTACCCTGATAAACTTTGCCGGGATGATGCTCCTCACAAGGAACAGCATGCTGGAGACCATGAGGGAAGATTTCGTCATGGCAGCGCGGGCTAAGGGCCTTCCGGAAAGGGCCATAAGGGACAAGCACGTGGCCCGCAATGCCATGCTCCCGGTCGTAACCTCCTTCATATTCTCCATCGCCTTCGTCTTGGACGGCGGTGTGATTACGGAAACCATCTTCTCCTGGCCGGGGATGGGCCTCACCCTCCTTGAGGCGGCTGTGGCCCAGGACATACCCATGGTCATGGGAGCCCTTGTCTTCACGGGGACCCTTGCCCTTGTGGGTCACCTCGTGGCGGATATAACCTACGCTTACCTTGACCCGAGAATCCGTTACTCTTAAAAGGGGGAAGCAATGGGAGAGGAGACCAGAACGATCACCAGGCCGAAAGTTGAAGTCCTTCTGGAAGAAGAGGAGCGGAGAAAACTCCGGGAAATGCCCCTCTGGAGGGTCCGCCTCTACCTGACCTGGCGGGAAATCCGCAACAACTGGAAGCTTTTCTCCGAAAACAAAATAGGCCTTGTAGGGCTTGGAATAATCATCTTCTTCGCCCTCATGGCCATAGCCCACCCCATACTGATGAAGTTTGTCTGGGACCCTCTCATATACGACCCCATAGTGGGCTATTCCTTTGATGAGACCCAGCAGCCGGCTCCTCCCTCGCTGCGCCACCCCCTCGGAACCGATCCTCTTGGGAGGGATGTCCTGAGCCAGCTCATGTATAGCACCCGTTCAGAATTCGCCTTAGGGATCCTGGCAGCCATCATCACGGTGACCATCGGCACTGCTGTGGGGGCGGTGTCGGCTTACTTCGGAGGGATAATTGATACCCTGCTCATGCGCCTGGCCGACCTCATCATAATGCTGCCTTTCGTCACCATCCTCATCGTCCTGAGCGCCATGTTCAAGATGAACCTCATCATCCTGGCCATAGTCATAGGCATCCTTTCGGGCTTCGGAGGAACAGGCATTGTCATAAAATCTCAGGCTTTAACCATAAAAGTGCGGGCTTACATTGAGGCCGCCAGAGTGGCAGGAGGCTCCCACTGGCACATAATCACCCGCCACATCATCCCAAACCTCATGCCCCTATCCTTCCTCTACATGATGTTCTCCGTCACCAGCGCCATCTTCTCCGAAGCCGCCCTCTCCTTCTTCGGCCTGCTGAACATAAGGATGTCCTGGGGACTTATGATCCACACGGCCCAGACGGCCGGCTACCTCCTGAACCCCAAAACCTGGTGGCTCGTCATCCCCGCCGGCCTGTCCATCACCCTGCTCTGCTCAGCTTTCTACCTTGTGGGCAGAGCTCTTGATGAAGTGGTCAATCCTCGCCTCCGCAGGAGGTAAAGGGGGATCAGAAATGGCCAGCGCAGAAGCCCAGTTTTACCGGCGATTTGAAGCGTGGCTGGAAACCTTTCTGGAAGATAACCCTGTAACCGCCACATTTCTGGGCGACCACCGCTTTGACCATCGCCTGGGCACCTATGCCCCTGAAGCTGTTGATGCCCGGGTCCGGGGCCTGAAGGAAGCCCTGGAAGAAATCTCCCGGTTGGATCCGGCCTCCTTCTCCCTCGACGGCCGCATTGACCACACCGTGGCCACCAAGATGATGAAGCTGTTGTTGCTTGAATACGAGCACGAAAGGCTCCAGAGCTACATCCGCAATCCCGGCTTCTACCTGGAAGAAGCCATGGAGGGGCTCTTCGGCCTGCTCGTCAAAGAATTTGCCCCTCTACCGGAGCGCTTGCGCTCCGCCCTCGGACGCCTGAGGGAGATCCCGCGCTTCCTCAAAGAGGGGATAAATAACATCGTGCCCGAGAGGGTGCCTCCCCTGTGGGCCGAGGTGGCCCTGGAGCAGGCACGCATGGCTCCCGCTTTCTTCTACGGCCTCCTCCTTCCGGCCGCTCGGGAGGGCGCGCCCGAACTTGTCCCGGAGATTGAAAGGGCTGTGGAAGAAGCCTCCAGGGCTGTGGACGAATATACATCCTTCCTCCGGAGCGATGTCCCCCCCCAGGCCCGCGGCGATTTCGCCGCAGGAACCGAACTGTTTAACCTTCTGCTTCGGGAAAAACACCTGGTGGAATACGACGCTGAAGCTCTCCTGAGGACGGGCTGGGAGCAATTTGAACTCACCCGCACCCGGATGGAAGAGCTGGCCCGGCAGATTGACCCCCGCAAGACGGTGCGTGAACTCCTTGAGGAAGCCAAGGCGGACCACCCTTCAGAGGAAGGGTTAATGAAAGCTTACCAGGAAGCGATGAAAGCCGCCCGCGATTTCGTGGTGGAAAAAGGCATCGCCACGATACCCGAAGGAGAAAGCCTCAAGATCGTGGAAACGCCCGCTTACCTCTGGCCTCTGATCCCGTATGCAGCCTACATGAGCCCGGGGATTTTTGAGGAAAAGCAAGAAGGCCTCTTCTTCGTCACCCCGGTGGACCCGAACGCATCGCCGGAGGAAAAAGAGCAGAAACTCCGGGGGCACAACTACGCCAAATTGCCCATCACTGCCCTCCACGAGGCCTACCCCGGGCACCACCTCCAGCTCGTATGGGCCAACAGGCAGGAATCCATCCCCAGGCGGCTTGGCTCCTTCATCGCCACCCTCTTCATTGAAGGATGGGCTTTTTACTGCGAGGAAATGATGGAAGAGATGGGCTTCATTGACAGGCCCATCCAGAAACTGATGCGCCTCGCCGACCAGCTCTGGAGAGCAGCCCGAATAATCCTTGATGTTGCCCTCCATTCGGGAAGGATGACCGTTGAGGAAGGGGTGAATTTCCTGGTGGAAAAGTGCGGACTGGAACCGGCCAATGCTCTTGCAGAAGTGCGGCGCTACACCCAGTCGCCCACCCAGCCCCAATCTTACCTCATGGGCAAACTCCTGATCCTTGAACTCATATCCGATTACCGGAAGGCCAATCCCGATCTCTCCCTGAGGGAAATCCACGATTCAATCCTGAGCTGCGGGAGCTTGCCTCCCGCCCTCATGCGACAGAAACTCTTCGGCTAAGGAGGAAAAAGTGGCCGAGATCATCCTGAAGATTGAAAACCTGACGATGCACTATATCACCAAGGCGGGAGAAGTTTCAGCAGTGGACAATGTGAACCTGGAGATAAAACGGGGGGAGTCCCTGGGCCTGGTCGGCGAATCGGGCTGCGGGAAAACATCCCTGGCGATAAGCATAATGAAGCTCCTCCCGGACAACGCAGTCATAAAGTCCGGGCACATCTACTTTGATGGGATTGACCTGGTCCCCCTGAGCGAGGAAGAGATAAAGCGTTTCCGCTGGCGCCGCATATCCATGATATTCCAGGCCGCCATGAACTCCCTCAACCCCGTTTACAGGGTCAGCGACCAGATCATTGAGGCCATGGAAACCCATTTTGGCAACATAAATTACGCAGAAGCGAGGGAGAAAGTTGCCAGCCTCTTCAGGCTCGTGGGACTGGATCCCAAATTCATGGACCAGTATCCCCACGAATACAGCGGAGGGATGAGGCAGAGAGCCGTCATCGCCATGGCGCTGGCCTGCGACCCCGACCTAATCATCGCCGATGAGCCCACCACAGCCCTTGACGTAATCGTGCAGGACGGCATCCTGAGGGAATTGAGGGGTTTGCAGGAAAAGCTCGGCACCACCATGATCTACATCTCCCACGACATAGCAGTCATTGCCGAGGTGAGCAACCGCATCGGCATAATGTATGGGGGGAAGCTCGTGGAGCTGGCCGACGCATCTGAAATCTTCCACCACCCCATCCACCCCTACACTGCTGGATTGATGTCGGCCTTCCCGAGCATCGTGGGGCCGAAGAGGGAGCTGGTGACTATTCCCGGCGAACCGCCAGACCTCCTGAACCCGCCACCTGGCTGTCGCTTCCATCCCCGCTGCAAGTTCGCCACCGATATATGCCGGGAGAAAGAGCCGGAGATGAAAGACTACGGCGCCGGTCACCTGGCCGCTTGCTGGAATCCTCTGGAGGGATGAAAGATGGGTGAGACCCTTGTGCGGGTGGAAAACCTCTGCAAATACTTCCCCCTAACACGGGGGCTTTTCAGAAGGTCAAACCTCTTCGTCCACGCCGTAGATGACGTAAGTTTCGTCATAAAGCAGGGGGAAAGCCTCGGCCTTGTGGGAGAGTCGGGCTCCGGGAAGACGACTACCGGCAAACTCCTGGTTCGCCTCCTGGACCCCACCTCGGGCAAGATCTTCATGAGGCTTGACGGTAATGAAGTGGATATTTCCACCCTGAAGGGGGAAAACCTCAAGCTGTTCCGGCGCAGAGTCCAGATGATCTTCCAGGACCCCTACGAATCCCTCAACCCACGCTTCACCGTGTTTGATACGGTGGCAGAGCCCCTCGTGGTCCAGGGCATAGGCGATGTTTTGGAGAGGGAGGAAAGGGTGGCCCAGATGCTCGCACTGGGGGGCCTGACTCCCCCTTCCTCTTTCCTTTTCCGCTTCCCCCACGAGCTTTCGGGTGGACAGAGGCAGAGGGTAGCCATTGCCCGGGCACTGATAATTGAGCCCAACTTCGTGGTGGCTGACGAGCCCACTTCAATGCTGGATGTATCAATCCGCACGGGCATAATGTATCTCATGCTGGACCTCGCCGAGCGGCTCGGGGTCACTTACCTCTACATAACTCACGATCTGGCCGTGGCCAGGTATATGGCCAGCCGCCTGGCGGTGATGTATCTCGGCAAGATTGTGGAGATGGGGGATACGGAAGAAATACTCCAGAAACCCCTTCACCCTTACACCCGCGCCCTCATCTCGGCCGTCCCAATCCCCGATCCCCTATACAAGCGTCCGGTGCCGCAGATCAAGGGAAGCATAACGGAGCCCGTAAACCCACCGCCGACGTGCCGCTTCCTGGAAAGGTGCATCCAGGCCTCTAAAATCTGCAGGGAAAGCCCTCATCCTCCCCTTGAAGACAAAGGAGGAGGCCATTACGTGGCCTGTTATCTCGTCTGAAGTCCGCCTGCCTCCGGCGATCCGGGTGGCCACCGGGGCTACCCGGATTTTTTGTCCGCACTCCAATTTGGCAAAATCATCCCGTTGATGTAAAATAAAGGCGATTTCACCGCAGGAGGTGAAGAGATGGCTTACATGATAACCGAGGAATGCATCATGTGCGGGGCCTGCGAGCCCGAATGCCCCAACCAGGCCATAAGCGAGGGCCCGGACCGCTACGTAATAGACCCCGATAAGTGCACCGAATGCGTCGGCTTCTACAACGAGTCCCAGTGCGCCTCCGTCTGCCCTGTCGGCGCCTGCGTCCCCGACCCCAACAGGAGGGAAAGCAAGGAGGAGCTCAAGGCCAAGTATCAGAGACTCCACCCCGGACGTGCCCCAACCGGAGGCTGGGATTAAAGGAAGTTCTCAGGTTAAACCAGAACCGGCCCCCCTTACCTCCTTCAGCGAAGGGGATAAGGGGGGCAAAGTGGTTATCTCAGCTTCCAGACGGACGGACATAATCGCCTGGTATTCGGCCTGGCTCGTCAAGGTCATAAGAAAGGGGGAAGTAACCATCCCTCACCCCTTCACTTATAAGCCTTACACCGTCTCTCTCAGGCCTGAGGATGTCCATACTTTTGTCCTCTGGAGCAAGGATTTCCGCCCACTGATAGAGAACCGCTACGGAGTGCGTGAGGCCCTTTCCATCTACGACCAGCTCTATTTCCACTTCACCGTAACCGGGCTGGGTGCCACACCCCTGGAACCGAAAGTCCCACCGTGGCCGGAAGCGGTCAAGCAGTTGCCGGAGCTCGTGAGGATTGCCGGCCACCCGATGAGGGTGACGCTGCGCTTTGACCCCCTCCTCTTCTGGGAAGAGACAGGGGAAATAAAGAGCAATGTCCCTCTGGCCGAAAGAATATTCGCTGCTGCGGCGGAAGCGGGCATAACCACCATACGCTTCTCCTTTGCTTCACTCTACGGGAAAGTCAAAAAGAGGCCCTGGAAGTGGTTTGATCCACCCTCCGAGCAAAAGCTGGAGATAGCTTCCAGGCTCGTGGAACTGGGGCGCTCCCTCGGCCTGACCCTTTACAGCTGCGCTGATCCCCTGCTGTTGCAGGCGGGGGCTTTGCCCTCAAGTTGCATAGATGGGAAGCTGCTCACTTCACTTCACCCAAGGGGCCTCCCTGCTCCTGCCGAAAAGGACAGAGGCCAGCGGCCGAAGTGCGGCTGCACCCTGAGCATAGACATAGGGGCCTACACCATGAGATGCCCCTCAGGCTGCGTATACTGCTACGCTACACCCATTATCTGGTCAAGCAAAAAGCGAGTTAAGAGCCAAGATCCAGGCTCTCAAGAGGTGCCGTAGCCTTTTCTATCTCTTCCAGGGAAAGGCCCTCCCTGAGGGAAACAGAGGCCTTGCCCAATTTCACCGATACAATCGGCTTGCGTTCCCCGGCTATCTCTTTTGCCGGGAAGAAGGCTTCAATAGCCCGGGCGAGTATCTCCCTGAGCTTCCCTTCAATCTCCTCAGCCTTCCCCACAGGGCACAGGAGGAGGAAATCCGTCTCACCCAGATGGCCCAGCAAGCCTTCGGATTGGGTCTGAGCCAGCAGGTTTTTGAGGACAAGAGCCACTGCCCTGAGCAGGTCATCGGCGGCCACAAAGCCGTAATAATCCATGAATTCTTCAATGCCTTCCAGGAGGATGCGGAAGGCCATCCATTCCCCGCCCCGGGGGAGGGAGGCGAGCTCGACGGCCAGGATTTCCCTGTTGAACAGGCCTGTTATCGGATTAGTAGGCCGGGGCCTGCGGAGGGCTTTCACCGCGTTCCTCACCCTGAGTTCCAGTTCCTCCAGGTCAAAGGGCTTGGCCATGTAACCCACTGCACCAAGCTTGAGGCCCTGCAGCTTGCTCTCCCGGTCGCCCAGCTGGGTCAAAAAGAAAATGCCCACCGAGCTGGTGCGGGGGCTTTCTGCCAGGCGGCGGGCAACTTCAAAGCCATCCATATCGGGGAGGCGGATGTCCTGGATGATTATTTCCGGAACCCAGGTGCGGCTCAGAATGAGGGCTTCCCTGCCCGATCCGACGGCACGGACCTCGTAACCCCTGGCCTGAAAGTAATCCCTGAGCCTTGTGGCCAGCTCAACGTCGTCTTCTACTATGAGGATCCTGCCCTCAGGCATTACTCTTCCCTGGGCTGTTTGGGGATTATGAATTCACAAACGGGATCGCCTGCAGCTATGCATTTTGTTTCCCGCACGTCAAACTCTTTGCCTATAGCCCACTTGAGGCCTTCCATGAGGAGGCCAAGAGCGGCATAACATACGGGCTTGTCGGAATGGCGCCCGTAGCAGACTGGGCAGACCTCAATTGTGTAGACAAAATGGTCCTCTTTCTCTTCAACCCTGGTCACCTGATCGCTGAAGCGGTTGAAGACATCGGCCATGGCTTTGAGGCCTATGCTCAGCCTCATCTTCACGGGCAAGAGTTTGAAAGCCGCATCGGCGACCCCAGCTATGGCCCCGAATTCCTTCAATCCCTTATCAAAGGAGGCCCTGGCCGCTCTCAGGGCAAGGCCGCGGCCACCCCTGGGGCCATACATGTCCTCAAGAGCCTGGTTTATAGCCGCGAAATCCTCAAAAGGAAAGGCCTTTTCCAGGTTATTGGGAGGATAATTGTCAATCAGGTGGGAGAGCTTGGCCAAGTTGAGGAGGGCATTTATGCCCTTTTTGCCCATCACTTCCTCAAGAGTTTCCAGGTAGATGCGGACGATTTTATTGGGGTAAAAGAGGTTGGACCTTTTTTCCTCGCCCACTTTTCAACCTCCATCAGATGAGTTTGGCCAGATCTTCGGCGGCTCTTTTCATGTCCAGGAAGAGAAGGCCGAGCTTGGCTTCCTTGCGGGCCAGGACCGTTAGAACAGCATCCTCCCCCACCGACATGAGGACCACGTAGCCGTTATCTCCTTTGATGTAGACCTGGTCAAGAGCACCCCGGCCCAGCTCGCCGGCTATCCTCTCGCCGAGAGAAAGCATAGCCGCGGACATGGCCGATACCCTGTCCTCTTCCACATCAGGGGGTAAGGCGGAAGCAATTATGAGGCCATCTATGCTGACCACGGCCGAAGCTTCAATATCAGGGGTAGT
This sequence comes from Anaerolineae bacterium, assembly GCA_034431695.1. Taxonomy (GTDB): domain Bacteria; phylum Chloroflexota; class Anaerolineae; order SpSt-600; family SpSt-600; genus SpSt-600. Next base: position 10,914 of record DAOUCW010000006.1, read on the forward strand.
AGCCTGAAGTTCTTTCAAACGTTGAATTATCTGCTCGGTGCGGGTTTTTGAAGCCATAGCGCCACCTCCTCGGAACGCTTTTGGGAAAATTATACCCACGATGGCTTCTATCGGCAAATTTATGGAGAGCTAATTTTGGGAATCCCCCCTGCTGTGCTATAATTTTTATAGGCCAAAGGGCGGTTAGCTCAGCTGGTCAGAGCGCCTCCCTTACAAGGAGGAGGTCACAGGTTCGACTCCTGTACCGCCCATCTGTTTCCCCGCGGCGGGGAATATAAACCTCAGGAGGTGGAGATGCCAATTTACGAGTATAAGTGCCAGGATTGCGGGCGCAAGTTCAGTCTATACTGGCACACTTTCTCCGCCGCTGAAGCTGCCACTCCCCGCTGCACCCGCTGTGGAAGCGAGAACGTGACCAAGCTCATCTCCAGGGTGCGGGTGGTTCGCTCCGAAGAAGCGCGCCTTGAAGCCCTGGCCGATCCATCCACCTGGGGCGATATTGATGAGAACGACCCCCGCAGCATAGCCCGGTTCATGCGCAGGATGACGGCCGAACTGGGAGAGGAAGTGGGCGACCTGGGCGACGAGTTCCACGAGGTCATAGAAAGGCTGGAAGCAGGCCAGACACCCGAGCAGATTGAAAAGGAGATGCCTGAACTGGCCGGACTTTCCGGGGAGGAAAGCAGTTCGGAGTCAGAGGATTTAGACCTTGACTAACCTCTCCACGTTCAGGATGAAAACGGTGGCCCCTCCCACTTCCACTTCCAGAGGAGGCACAAAGAAATTCGCCACTTCCGGAGTGGGAGGCCAGAATTTCACGATCTCCCTGCGGGTGCGGCAGTTTTCCTGAATTATCTGAAGGATTTCTTCAACTTTTTCTTCCTCTGCGCCGATGAGAAGGGTGGAATTTCCCTCCCGCAGGAAGCCGCCGGTGGAGCTTATCAGGGTTGCCTTGAAGCCCTTCTCCATAAGGGCTCCCAGGACTTTCCCGGTATCATCCCTGTTGACGATGGCTAAAACCAGCTTCATGGAGTCTCCTCTCCACTATTGAGCGTATCTTCTCCTGAAGGACTTCCACCGGTTCCATGGCATTCAGGATCACCCAGCGGGCCGGGTCAAGCGCCGCCAGTTCCAGATAGCCCCGGCGAACTCGCCTGTGGAATTCAAGCTCCTTCTGGTCCATCCGGGTCCACTCGCTTTCCCCCCGTTCAAAGGCTGCCCTCTTGCGCCTGAGCCCCTCTTCAACTTCCAGGTCCAGGTAGAAAGTGAGGTCGGGCGTGAGGCCACCGGTGGCAAAAGTTGTTATGAAACGGAGAGCACTGAGGTCCAGCCCGTGGCCGTAGCCCTGATAGGCCAGGGTGGAATCGGCGTAGCGATCGCAGACCACGATCTTGCCTTCCTCCAGGGCTGGCCTTATGAGCTGCCCCACAATCTGCGCTCTGGAAGCGGAATAAAGGAGGATCTCGGTGGTGGGGAGCATCTCGGAACAGGCGGGATCGTGGAGGATGGACCTTATCCGGTCCCCGATAGGAGTGCCGCCGGGCTCTCGCGTCAGGATCACCGGATAACCGAGGGAAAGGAGGTATTCGTAGAGGAGGCGAGCTTGCGTGGTCTTCCCGCTTCCCTCCGGCCCCTCAAAAGTTATGAAGTAGCCCTTTGCCATTGCCCTTGACCTCCAGCCTTTGTTGACCTGCGCCGGAATTTCCGCCGAAAATCAGGGGGAGCGGGGGCCCATGTCTCCGAGTTCATAGAGGACCAGGGCCGCAGCCACGATGCCGGCGGTTTCAGCCCGCAGTATCCTCGGCCCAAGGGATACGGTGATTATGCCGTAGCGGCGAGCCATCTCCACCTCTTTCTCGGAGAACCCCCCTTCAGGCCCCACAATTATGCTTATGGAGAAAGGCTTTTTATCTCCGGCGAGGGCTTCCCTCAAGGAGCGTTTCCTTTCGCCTTCCCACGGCATGAGGGCGAGGCCTCCCCTCAGCTTGAGATCCCGGCAGGCCCTGGCGAAGAGGACTGGTTCCTCAAGCCTGGGGAGAAAACCCCTGCCCGATTGTTCAGCCGCTTCGGCTATTATGCGCTCCCACCTCTCCCTCCTCTTCACCACATAATCCACATCGCTGACGATGCACCGCTCGCTTATCAGGGGGACGAAACTGACAACCCCTATCTCCGTCCCTTTCTGCAGGACCAGTTCAAAATTCTCGCCCTTGAGCAGGGCCTGGTAGAGGGTGACCTTGACGGAGGGTTCGGATGTGTTGAGCCGTTTTTCCACAATCTGTCCCCTGACTTCTTCCCGGTCAACGGATGTTAGCTCCACCAGGTATTCCCAGCCGGAATTATCCAGAACCACTATCCTGTCACCCGGATGCATCCTGAGCACGTTGCGTATCTGATGGGTATGAGGTTGCTTCAGGAGGACATCCGTCCCTTTAATCTGCTCGGCGTTTATGAAAAAGCGGTGGAGCGTGCTCATGGAGGACTCTTCCTGAAGGTCAGAGCTATCCACTCCTGGCATGAATTTTCCCTCTCAAGCTGCAGACCCTGCGAGGATAGCGCCCCGGCAGTCTCTTCCTTCTGCGAGAAGATTATGCCCGAGACGATGAGGAACCCGCCGGGGGCCAGAGCCCTGGCAAGCTCCCCGGCCATGCTCTTTATGACAGGCGCCGTTATGTTCGCCAGGACCAGGTCAAAGGGCTTGAGGGATGAGACGTCTACCAGCGGAGCTTCTTCGGTTCGGATGAGAGTGCCCCAGCGGACCCTGACCTTCCTCCTGAGGCCGTTGCGCAGGACGTTCTCCCTTGCCACCTTCACAGCCACTTTATCTATGTCTAAAGCCAGAACCTCTTTAGCCCCGAGTTTGGCAGCGAAGAGGGCCAGGATTCCCGATCCTGTGCCCACGTCCAGGACTCTCCAGCCTTCCCTGAGCACCTCTTCCATGGCCAGGAGGCAAAGGCGGGTGGAAGGGTGCAGCCCCGTCCCGAAAGCGATGCCGGGGTCCAGTTCCACCACGATTTCCCCGGGGGATGGCTCGTAGCTTTCCCAGGATGGCTTCACCACCAGGCGCTCCCCGATGTGGAGCACGGTGTAAAACTTCTTCCAGACTTCAAGCCACTCCCCTTCCTCCCAGTAACGGACCGAAGGGGCAGGAATGGGGACGACGGTGGAAAGATGCCAGAGGGCTTCCTCAAGGCGTTTCTTGCGAATGAGCCCCTGCCTGGTCCACGGGAGATAGACTTTGACGGTGGCCTTTGCCGGTTCCGCTCCCAGGATTTCTCCCTCGGGGATGATCTTCTCCACCACCGCCCCTCCCGAAGCGAAACGGCCCATCACTTCCTGGATAGCATCAACTACTTCGTCGGGGACTTCCACCGCTATCTCCATCCATTTACCCATAGGCAATCCCTTTCAGCTTTCCTGAAAGGTTTTGCCCAGTTCTCTCAGAAGCTCCTTCTGCCTCGGGGTCAGGCTGGTGGGTATCACTACCTTGGCGATAATGTAGAGATCGCCCCGGCCGTTGCGGTGCAGGTAAGGCATTCCCCTGCCCTTCAGCCGGAAGGTTTGACCGGGCTGAGTGCCCGGAGGTATGTGGAATTTCTCCTTACCTTCAAGGGTGGGGATTTCAACCTCCGCTCCCAGGGCGGCCTGAACGATGTTGAGAGGCAGCTCGTAATAGAGGTCGCTCCCTTCCCGGCGGAAGTGGGGGTGAGGTTCAAGGGAGATGATCAGGTATAGATCTCCGGGTGGGCCACCGGCTTCCCCGGCATCCCCCTCGCCGCTCAGGCGTATCCTGGTGCCGTTATCCACCCCCGGCGGTATCTGGACCGATATTGTCCGGCTGACCCTGACCTTGCGCTGACCACGGCATTCGGAGCAGGGAGTGACGACGACTTCGCCGCTGCCCCTGCAGCGAGGGCAGGTTGTGACCGTAACGAAGGAACCGAGGAAAGTCTCCCTAACATGGCGAACTTCCCCGCTTCCGTTGCACTGGGGGCAACGGATCGGGGTGGTGCCCGGCTCAGCTCCGGAACCACGGCAGTGGGGACAGACTTCGTAGCGCTGAATCTCAACTTCTTTCTCCGCCCCGAAAGCCGCTTCCTCCAGCGTTATGCTGAGTTCATAGTGCAGGTCCTGACCGCGGCGAGGGGGCTGGCGCCTGATCCTGGGGAAGCCGAACCCTTCAAAGAATTCCTCAATTATGCTCTCAATGCCGCCAAAACCGGAGTAATCAATGAAATCCCCGCTCAACCCGGCATGGCCGTAGCGGTCGTAGATGGCCCGCTTTTCGGGGTCGGAAAGGACCTCGTAAGCTTCGTTTATCTCTTTGAATTTAGCCTCGGCCTCGGGGCTCTTGTTTACGTCAGGATGATACAGACGGGCCAGCCTGCGGTAAGCCTTTTTTATCTCTTCCTGGGTAGCGGTCCGGCTTACCCCCAGGATTTCGTAGTAATCTTTCTTTCGCTCCATGAACTAAAGCCCGCCGAATTTTTCCGGCGATATGTAATCCCCGAACTTTTCCCGCGCCTCCAGGAGCCTCTGCCGCTGTGCTTCCATCACCTCAAAGAGGATGGGAGGTGTATCGGGAACCTTTGTCCGGTATATTTCGGTTATCCTGGCGATTTTGGCCAGGTTCTCCGGCACCCTCAGGGTGAACTGAGCGATGTAATCTTCCCGGGAGTAGTCCTTGTGCAGGACCTGATGGAAGAGCCTGGCCAGGTCTTCGTAGCGGGGGATCAGACCCGTGGGGGTCCTCACGGCTCCAACTTCGTTGTGGACCCTGAGTTCCATCCACTTTATCCAGACCCTTTTATCCTCGCGGGAGTTGAGGAAGCGCCCCTCCTTATCTCTGAGGAAGTAGTTGACGGAGAAGATGCGGGGCGGGTTCTCCAGGTCACGGCCGAAGTCAAGGTTTATCTGGATGTATCTGCCTATGGGTATGGAGAGGAAGTCAAGGTTGGACATGGGATTGAATTCCCTTTCCCCCTCCTTGCCCAGAACCGCTGCCGTCCTTTCCGATTCCAGCGCAGCCCCTTTAGTTATTATACCGTGGACCCAGTCAAAGGCTTCCTCTACCGGAACCCAGGTGTCGGAGTCCCTCCCTCCGTAGATTATGCCTTTGACCACAACCCCTTCCGGATCGTCAATGGCTGGGTCCAGGTTTTCAAGCAGCCTCAGGTTCAGAGTGAAGCGAGCATTGGGGTGGGAGCAGGGTATCTCCTTTCCCTCGGCATCCTTCTTCCCGATATACCACTCTCCCGAGTGGTTTATCCCCCTGGGTGGAACCTCTCCATCCTTGCCGATCCAGTGGACGTGACCATCTTCGGTGACGAGGACATTGGAGAAGATGATTTCGCCCGGGCTGTGGAGGGCTTTCCAGAGGATGGGGTCGTCCTTTGAGTTTATCCCCTGGATTATCCCGAACATACCGACTTCGGTGTTGACGGCGCGGACCTGGCCGTTGATCTTGCGGAGAAAGGCGATATCGTCCCCCACTATGCTTTCCCCTTCAAGCATAGCCGTTGAGGTTTTGCCGCAGAGGGAAGGGAAAGCTCCGGTGAAATACGTCACCCTGCCTCCTGGGCCGTGGACTCCGAGGATGAACATGTGCTCGCAGAGCCAGCCCTCCTGGGAGCCTCTGTAGATGGCGAGGCGCATCGCCAGTTTCTTCAGGCCAATGGTGTTACCGCCATACTGGGTATTGACGCTGTAGACGGTGTCATCCAGGATGTCAATGTATATCCTCCTCTTGTCCAGGTTCTTGGAAGTCTTCCTCTCGTCCAGTTCGCCGGCCGAGTGGATGAACTTGAAGAAGCGAGCGTCTGGCCCCAGCCTCACAAACTCCTCGTATCCCGGACGGTATAGCAGGAATTCGTTGTGAGCCACGTAGGCTGAATCGGTGAGCTGGACGCAGGGGATGGAAAATATGGAGCGGGCGGGTCCGAGGGTGAAGAAGCAAATGTAAAGCTCCTTGCCCCTCATTATGTCCTTGAGGATCTCGTGGACATCCTGGAGGGCCCAGTCCCGGTCCTTAGTCTCAATGAAGGGGCCGAGGTCCATCCCTTTCGGGACCAGAATCCCGGTGTTTTTACGGTCCCGGGCCTGGTCGTAATAGTTATCAAAATGGGCCGTGTGCCCTTCTATTGCCAGCTTGATTTCTTCACCGTTCCGGAGCGCAGCTTCTCTTATGTAAGCGACATCTTCCGGCGAATCCGTGCAAACGTAAATCCTATCGGGATTGCACAGCTTAACGTAGCGGACTATGAACTCGTGGAGGCGCGGGTTATTTATCCTGGCGAGCCTCTGGTAGTGTTCTCTGGAGAGTCTATCCTCAATCTCTTCCAGGGCGCTCATGGCTTCCTCCAGGGTGAAGTTTATAATGAAACCACAGGCGCAAAATAGCTTAACACCACCCGTGGGTTTTGTCAAGGAATCGTGCAGGTGGCCTCCGACGCCGGGATTTTCGCTCCCGGCGTCCCCAGCTCCACCGGTTTGACAAGAATGGGATTGTGTGCTAATATTGCTTAAAATTCCACAAGCCCTTTCAAAGCTGAATAGGTCCGGGCGCTCTTATCAAGAGGGGTGGAGGGACCGGCCCTGTGAAGCCCCGGCAACCAGAACCGGTAATTAACCGGTTCCAGGTGCCAATTCCGGCAGTATGCCCTCCAAGGCATTACTGGGAGATGAGAGTGGGATCCGGTGGTGATTTCCCTCTCATGCGGAGGGATTTTTTGTTCCTCGGGCGCCCAGAACAGGGTGCCTTTAATTTTTATCGGGGAGGGAAATTTGCGCACCATTGAATGGCACAACGGCACTGTCAGGTTAATAGACCAGAGGAAACTGCCCCACCATCTGGTGGTGGAAGAGTGCACCGATTACCGCCAGCTCGCTGCAGCTATAAAGGAAATGCACATACGCGGAGCCCCGGCCATAGGGGTAGCGGCCGCTTTCGGCCTCGCTCTGGTGGCCCACCACTCCCGTGCTTCTTCCCCCGATGAGCTCCTCAGAGAACTGGAGGAAGCTGCTTCCGTCCTGGGCAACACCCGCCCGACTGCCGTGAACCTCTTCTGGGCCCTGGACAGGATCCTAGCGAAAGCTCACTCCCACCAGGGGAACCTCGCTTCCCTGAAGGAAGCTGTGATCGCAGAGGCCCTGCTGATAGCGGAAGAAGACGTGGAAACGAACAAGAAGATGGGCCTGCACGGGGCTAAACTCATAAAAGATGGCTCCAACATCCTGACTCACTGCAATACCGGTGCCTTAGCCACAGTGGATTACGGGACCGCCCTGGGGGTCATAAGGACGGCCTGGGAACAGGGCAAGAGGATTCACGTCTGGGTGGATGAAACCCGCCCACGCCTCCAGGGAGCTCGCCTCACTGCATGGGAACTCAAACAGTTAGGCATCCCGGCCACCCTCATACCCGACAATGCGGCCGGCATGTTGATGCGCCAGGGGAAAGTGGACATCGTCCTGGTGGGAGCAGACCGCATTGCCGCCAACGGCGATGTGGCCAACAAAATCGGCACCTATAACCTGGCAGTCTTGGCCCACGAGCACGGCATACCCTTTTACTCCGTAGCCCCCACCTCCACCATTGACCTCTCAATCCCCTCCGGTGAGCATATCCCGATCGAGGAAAGAGACCCCAGCGAAGTCACCCACATAGAAGGCATACCCATAGCCCCGGAGGGTTTCCCGGTCTACAACCCCGCTTTTGACGTAACTCCCCATCGCTTCATCACGGGGATCGTGACCGAGAAAGGCATAGTTTATCCGCCCTTTGATCTGAACCTGCGCCGGATAATGGAGGAAGGCTGAATTGGCCCTCAAGAAAATAGGGAAGAATTCCTGGCTCATACCCGGAGGTTCAAACATAGGCCTGGTGGTTTCGGAAGGGAAAGCTCTGGTGATAGACAGTGGCCTGGACAGGGACTCGGCGAGGCTGGTGGCAAAGGCCATCGGTGAAGTGGGGGCTGAGGCCTGCGCCCTCATCATCACCCACGCCCACGCCGATCACTTCGGGGGAGCAGCGGCCATGAAGGAGAGGCTCGGGGTAAGGGTCCTTGCGCCCGGATTTGAGGCTGCAGTGGTGGAGAACCCGGTGCTTGAACCTCTCTGGCTCTTCGGAGGAGCATGGCCTGTCAGAGCCCTTCAGGGGAAATTCACCCTGGCCAGGCCCTGCCGGGTGGACGGGCTCATTGACGAAAACACAACGGAAATTGAAGGTTTTGAGGTCAAGATCTACCCCCTGCCGGGACACTCCCCAGGGCAGATGGGCCTGGCCTTTGAAGACACCTTCTTCTGCGCCGACTCCTTCTTCCCTGCTGAAACCCTGACCAAGCACGGCATACCCTACTGCACCGACGTTGACCAGGCCGTGGAAGTCCTCAGGAAATTTGAGGAAGGCAAATGGCCTTTTGAGCACTTCATCCCCGGGCACGGAGAGGCCCTCAATGATCCCGCTCCCCTGGCCCGAGCTAACCGCAAACGCCTGGAGGAAGTGAGGGAAAGAGTGCTGGATCTGATTGGCAACCCGTGCGACGAGACAACCATCATGGAGGGGGTAGCGGAAGCCCTGGGCTTTGCCTACCGCGATCTACCCCACTATTACCTCTGCCGGACTACTGTCTACGCCGCCCTCGCCTCCCTGGAGAGGAACGGGATGGCGGAGGCTGTTGTTGAAGGGAACAAACTCCTCTGGCGGAAAGTTTAGGGGGAGGTTTTCATGGAAAAAAGCAAATTGCTCTGGCAACTCACAACAGTAGGCAGCCTGCCCCACACCAGCGTGGGAGAAGCCTGGTCCCTCATCCTGGAAAACGTCCCTTCAATCCCGAACTGGCCGCAACTGCCGCGCCGGAGCTTTCTGGAAAACATGTATGTGCAATTCTCTGAAAAATTCCCCGGCGTTGTTCTGGACCCGGAAAACGAGCGCATTTACGTGGACAGGACAAAGGAACTGGAATCCGAGCTGGAGGCCCTCTACATAGCTTACCTTGAGAACAAGCTGGAGCACGGGGCCATAAGCCCCGATTATGCGCAGGGGCTGGCAACTGCCCACCAGTTCCTCTCGGGCCACCCCCTCATAGCCGTGAAGGGGCAGGTCACAGGGCCCGTGAGCTGGGGACTGGCCGTGGTGGACCAGGACAGGCGCCCGATCTTATACGATGAAGTCCTCGCCGAAGCAGTAGCCAAACACCTATACCTCAAGGCGGCGTGGCAGGAAAGAGAACTGAAGAAAATTTCCCCCAACACCATAATCTTCGTGGACGAGCCCTACATGGCAACTTTCGGCTCGGCCTTCGTCCCCATAAGTCGGGAGCAGGTGATATCTCTGGTTGAAGAAGTGCTTTCGGGGATAAAAGGGCTGAAAGGCATACACTGCTGCGCCAACACCGACTGGTCCATCCTCCTGGAGACCTCCATTGACATCCTCAACCTTGATGCCTACGGATACGCCGAGAACCTGGCCCTTTACCCTGAAGAGGTGAAGCGCTTCCTGGAGCGAGGAGGTATAATAGCTTGGGGTATAATTCCCGCCGGTGAGGAAATACACCGCGAGACCCCTGAAAGCCTTATCGCCAGGCTGGAAGAAGCGATATCCCTGCTGGTGAAAAAAGGGGTTCCCAGGGAAGCCATCCTCAACGCCTCCATGATAACCCCTTCCTGCGGCACCGGCTCCCTGAGCCGGGAGACCGCCGAAAAGGTCATTAAGATGGCCGCGGAAGTGGCCAGAAGACTTCAGGATAAATACCTTTGAGGAGGAGGGAAAATGAGAAACATCCTGATAGAAGCTCTTAAGGCCACGCCTGTGGAGGAGCAGCAGGTGGAACTCGTTGAACGCAAGGGCACGGGCCACCCAGATTCCATCTGCGATGCCATAATGGAAGAAGTTTCCATAGCCCTGTGCAGGGCCTACCTTGAAGCCTTCGGCAAGATCCTCCACCACAACATTGACAAAGGCTTTCTGGTAGCCGGGATCACCGAGCCCAGGATCGGCGGTGGCAGAGTCATAGAACCGATGAAGCTGATCTTCGGCGACAGAGCCATATACGAATTCCAGGGGAAGAAGATCCCCGTGGGGGAAATCGCCATTGAAACGGCCAAGAGCTGGATCCGGAAGAACCTGCGTTTCGTTGACCCCGAAAAGCACGTCGTATACCAGAATGAAATAAAGCCTGGTTCTCCGGAACTTGTGGACATCTTCGCCCGGGAAGTCATCGGCGCCAACGATACCTCCGCCGCCGTCGGTTACGCTCCCCTTACCCAAACGGAACGCATTGTCTACGAAGTGGAACGCTTCCTCAACTCCCCCGAATTCAAGGCCCGCTTCCCCGAATCCGGAGAGGATATCAAAGTAATGGCTTATCGCTACGACCGCAACCTCACCCTCACGATCGCCATGGCCTTTGTGGACCGGTTCGTTGAAAGCGAGGCCCACTACTTCGCCCGCAAGGAGGAGATCAGGGAAGAAATAAAGGCTTTCGTGGAGAGCAAGAACCTGGACTTCAACCGCATCACCATTGACCTCAACACTCTTGACGCGCCAGGCCGGGGCGAAGCCGGTATGTATCTCACCGTCCTGGGAACCAGCGCCGAAGGCGGCGACTGCGGTCAGGTGGGGCGTGGGAACAAAGTTAACGGCGTCATCGCCCTGAACCGGCCCATGAGCACCGAAGCCGCTGCCGGCAAGAACCCCGTCAGCCACGTGGGCAAAATCTACAACCTCCTCACCCACCGCATCGCCGACCAGCTCTACCGCAGGGTGGAGGGGATAAGGGAGGTTTACGTCTGGCTTTGCTCTCAGATCGGGCGGCCAATCGATCAGCCCCTGATCGCCTCAGCCCAGCTCATCCTCAAGCCTGGTGTTGAGCTTGAGGCCATAAAGGGGGACGTCATCGCCGTAATAGAGGAGGAACTGGCCAACATTTACGACTTCACCGCTGCTCTCTCCCGGGGGGAGTATCCGGTCTGGTGAGCCTCCTCAAAGCCAGAAACCAGGGGAGGAGCCTGCTTCCTGAAGGGGCAGGCCCTCCTTAATTTTTCCCGGGCCATTTGCCATCCGGGTAATTCACGGCTATAATAGGGTATTGCCATTTGGGGGATACGAGAATGGAAGAACTGGTCCTGAAAATCCTGATCTCCTTAAGCGGGAGCGTGTTCGGCTATTTCTCGCTCTTCGTTCTGGTCTCCATCGTTCTGGAGTCCTGGCTCACGGGAGCTCCACCTTTCCCCTACAAGGAGAGGATACCGCAGCTCGGCCTGCCCTTTGAAGAAGTGGCCTTCCCATCATCGGATCATGTTACCCTCAGGGGCTGGCTTTTCCCTCCCCCTGCACCTGATAACCCGGTGGTGATCTATGCCCATGGCTCCGGGAGGGACCTCAGGGAAGGTTTGCCCCTCGTGCCCATCCTGAGAGAGGCGGGCTTCGGCGTTCTGCTCTTCAGCTACAGGAACCACGGCTTCAGCGACCGCATTCTGAGAGGCCACACCTACGGATTGAAGGAAAGCGAGGATCTGGACGCAGCAGTGCGGTTCCTGAAGGAGAGGGGCTACAGGTCCATCGGGATCATCGGTTACTCTCTGGGGGCGGCGAGCGCTATAATCACTGCAGCCCGCAACCCGGAAGTGAAAGCAGTGGTAGCGATAGCCCCCTTCGCCTCCGCCACGGACCTGTGGTTCTCCAACGCTTTCCCCCTTGTGCCCAGGCCTTTGCTCCTCTTCATGCTCTGGCTTACGGAAAAGCGCAAGGGGATAAAGCTTGCTGCCGTTTCCCCGAAAGATTTCATAGGCAAGATAGCCCCCCGACCCATCCTCCTCATTCATGGGACCAGGGACTCTTACATACATCCGGGGCACATCCGAAAACTGCTGGAAGCGGCAGGAGCTGGGGCAACTTTGCTCACCATTGAAGGGGCAGATCACAAATCGGTTTTCCTGCCGGGGTTCGTCAAGCACCGCAGCTTCATCCTCAATTTCCTGCGGAAAGCCTTATCTCCGGCCCCTGCGCCAGGGATCCGTTAAATCCCTCAGCCCATCCCCGAGGAAATTGAATCCCAACACGGTCAGGAATAGGGCGAGGCCGGGGAAAAGGGCCATCCAGGGAGCCCTGTCCATGAAAAGGCGAGCTTCCTCCAGCATCCTCCCCCAGCTGGGATCGGGTGGCTGAGTCCCGAGCCCGAGGTAACTGAGAGAAGCCTCCGCCAGGACAGCCGTGGAAGCCCCGATGGAGGCCTGAACGAGCAGGGGGCCAAGGCCATTGGGCAGGATGTGACGCCAGAGGATCCTGAGCCTCGGGGCACCGAGGGCCTCGGCGGCCAGGATGAAATCCCTCTCCTTGAGGGAGAGGACGACGCTGCGCGCAAGGCGTGCGAAAACGGGCCCGTTCACCAGGCCGATCGCCACCATGGCGTTCAGGGGGCCGGGCCCCAGAATAGCCACGATCGCTATCGCCAGAAGTATTGAAGGGAAAGCCTGGAGGGCATCCATCAGGCGCATTATTGCCTCATCCACGATGCCCCCTGCAAGGCCTGCACCGAAGCCTATCGGAACTCCCGTGAGCGAAGCTATCCCGACCGAGACGATGCTTGCTCCCAGGGCCACAGCTCCACCCCTCAACACACGGCTGAACACATCCCTCCCATACTGATCGGTCCCGAAAGGATGACGCCAGGAAGGAGGGGAAAGGCGCCTGGATACATCCATATCCAGAGGGTCGGAAATGGGCAGAACCCAGCTCCCCACCACCCCTGCGATCACTATCCCCAGCAGGATTGCGCCTACAACGACAGACCTCATTCAAGCCTTATCCTGGGGTCAAGGTAGGCGTAGAGGACATCCACAAGGAAATTGCTTGCCACCACTATAGTAGTGATGAACATAACCAGCCCCTGAATCAGGGGGATGTCCCTGGTGTAAACGGCACTCAGCAGGAGTCGGCCGAGCCCGGGGAGAGCGAACACCTGCTCTATCACTATGCTCCCTCCCATCAGGAAGCTCACCTGGATCCCCGCCAGGGTTATGACGGGTATGAGGGCGTTCTTTAAGGCATGCCGGAGAACCACCTGCCTTTCGGTCAGGCCCTTGGCCCTGGCCACGGTGATGTAAATCTGGCTCAACACCTCCAGCATGGAAGAGCGGAGCATCCTGGCCAGGAAGGCTGCCGTCACCATCCCGAGCGAAACCGCCGGCAGGAGGAGGTGTCTTGTTGCCTCCAGGGGGTTCTCCCACCAGCTCACGAATCCCCCCGTGGGGAAGATCCGGAAGTAGAGGGAGAAGAGGAGGATGAGGAGGATCCCAACCCAGAAAGACGGGACGGCTATCCCGATCTGGGTTACGAACAGGAGGAAGTAATCAATGGGTGAGTTCCACTTCAGGGCGGAGATGATGCCGGCGGGGAAAGCCAGGATTAAAGCGATGAACATGGCCATAAAAGCCAGCGAGATGGTCACAGGCAACCTTTCGGCGATGAGGGAGGAGACGGGCCTTTCCAGCCGGATTGATACCCCCATATCGCCTCTGAGCATACCCGCAAGCCAGGAGATGTATCTCAGAGGCCAGGGCTTATCCAGGCCGAGTTGAGCCCTTATGGAAGCAATGGCTTCCGGCGAGGCCTCAATCCCCACGATCAATTGGGCCGGATCGCCGGGGATGACCTGGAGCATGAAGAAGGTCAGGAAGGATACAAGCAGGAGGATTATGAGGAGCGATATGAAGCGCCTAACCACATATCTCAAGTTTGCGATCACCCCCGCCGAGTTTTACCGCTCTGCCCCTGCCGGTTCCTGATTATAGCAAACTCGGCGGTATTTTCCATACCTGGCGACCCTGGCCCCGCCCCCACGCCGGAGGCGAGGCCAGGGACCCGTTGAACTTCCGGGATTACCCGGAAGTCTTGTAGACAGTGCGGAGGTCAAAGATGTCTATCGGGTAAATTTTCCAGCCTTCTACGTTCTTCCTGACCCCCACCGTCCAAAGGGGCGCCATGAGGTAGAGAGCCACCGCATCTTCGGCCAGCAGGCGCTGGGCCTCAATGTAAAGTTCCTTGCGCTTCTGGAAATCGGTAGTGACGGCCGCCTGGCGGATTATCTCGTCGTAGCGGGGGTTATTGTAGTTCATGTAGTTCTCCTTGGAATCGCTCACGTAACGGTTGAGGAAGGGATCGGGGTCAAGCCTGCCGGTGTGGCCTATGCAGGTGGCCTGGTAATCACGCCCCATGTAGACCCTTTCCAGCCACATCCCCCACTCGTAGGTCTCCAGCTTCACTTTGATCCCGATCTTCTTGAGGTAATCGGCGATGACTTCGCAGTTGCGGATGTGGAAGTCATAGGGCTGGGGCATTATGAGGGTGACCTCAAAGCCTTCGGGGTAGCCGGCTTTGGCCAGGAGTTCACGAGCCTTATCCGGATTGTATGGGTATTTATCGGTCAGGTCCACGTAGAATGGGCTCACGGGAGGCATGTGGCTACCTATAGGCGTCCCCTGGCCCCACTGGGCTGCTTCAATTACCCCTTTCTTGTCCACCGCGTAAGAAATGGCCTGGCGGACTTCCTTCTTGTTGAAGGGTTCGCGGGCGTTGTTCAGGGCCATTATGTAAATCCCGTTGGTGGGGGCCTGGATCAGCTTTATTTCGGGATTGTTCTTCAGTCCTTCAACCTCCTGAGGCGGGACCTGGTCCACCACGTCCACTTCGCCTGCCTTGAGGGCAGCGAGCTTGGCGGCCGGGTCAGGCATTATTTTGAAGATGACCGTATCCAGGTAGGGCTGGTCCTTAATGTAGTAATCGGGGAAGCGCTCCAGCTTCACGTGGCTATCGGGCACCCATTCCACGAAGCGGAAAGGCCCGGTGCCAACGGGCTTGTTGCGCAGATCTACTTCTTCAACCGGGACTATAGCGGCCCAGCCGTAGGCGAGGTTTGAGAGGAACGCGGCCTGTGGCTCCTTGAGATTGAACACAACTGTGTATTTATCCGGGGTCTCAATGCTCTGGATGACAGAGTAGTCCTTGGCCCTCGGAGCCTTCGTTTCGGGGTTGAGGATGCGTTCAAAGGATGCCTTCACATCGGCTGAAGTCATTTCCCGGCCGTTGTGGAACTTCACCCCTTTGCGGAGGTGAAAGGTCCACCGCAGACCGTCTGAGGAGGCTTCCCACTTTTCAGCGAGGCCCGGCACGAGGTTGCCCTGCGGGTCCGTCTCCACCAGGGTATCGTATATGCTTTTGACTACTTCAAAAGTGACGGCTGCCACAGTCTTGTGGGGGTCAAGGCCATCGGGGTTGGCGGAGATCGCTACCACCAGGGTTCCGCCCCTTACCGGCTTGGCCTGAGGGGTCCGAGCGGGGCCTGCGCAGGAGACGGCCAGGATGAGGAATAGGGTTGCTATGAGCATACCCTTTCTCATTTTTACACCTCCCTTTGTGAGATTACCACCGGCGGGGCTGCGCAGGAGGCTTTCCACCGTCCCGGTTGCTTCCCAATCCGGGCGGCTTTAGGAGCTCGGAAACAAATTCCCCCTGCTCACCGCCGTGAGGTCGGTGGCGGTTAAATTATATCACGAACGAAAAGCCATGTCAAAGTGAATTTTTCATCTTTCTGGGGGATGAGGCGGGCGCTGGCGGTGGAAGATTTCGGGGTGGTGCAAGGCCACCAGGGTCAGGTAAAAGAGGATGCCGTTCCAGAGGTGGGGTATGGCCGTGCGGTTCTGGTAGAAATCGCCTTTTCTGAGCACAATTTCGCCGAAGTGTCCGGTGCCCGGAGTCGCTACTTTGAAGGCGAGGAATTCAAGCCCCCTCCGGATCAGGGCTTCATGTTCGGGAGTGCGGTCGGGGGCGAGGGCCAGAGAAAAGAGCTGCTCGGCCAGGTAGGAGAAGCCCGGCCTCCTGCCCTCAACCTTCTCGGTTATCTCCCTGACGAGAATTTCCACTAAAGGAACAATGCGGGGGTCGCCGGGCTTGAAGAGCGGGGCAGGCCAGATGGACCAGTGCAGGCCTCGCCAGCCCAGGATGTCCCTTGAGGCTTTCCCCTCAAGCTTGCTCAGCATGCTCTTCCTCAGGATGGAGGCAGCCTCTTCCCACCTGGCCGCCTTTCCCTCATCCCCC
>DAOUCW010000007.1:0-8487 GCA_034431695.1 Anaerolineae bacterium
CCCAAACCCAACCGTCCTGGAATGGGGCCACGGCCTGATAAATGCGGTGGGGCTGGCCAACCCCGGCGCCGAAGCAATGGCCAGGGTAATAGCCGAAGCCAGGAAACTCCTGGCACCCACCGGCACCCTGATCATAGCCAGCATATTCGGAGGGACTGCGGCGGAATTCGCCGAAGTTGCCCGCATCATTTCCGGGGCATCCCCCGACTTCATAGAGGTCAACATATCCTGCCCTAACGTTGAAGAGGAGTTCGGCCGCCCCTTCGCCGCCGACCCCCGAGCTGCCGCAAGAGTCACCGAAGCCGTGAAGGAGGCCACCTCAATACCCGTGATCGTAAAGCTTTCGCCCAATGTCACCGACATCGCGGAGGTGGCCTGCGCCGTTGAGGAAGCCGGAGCCGATGCCATCTGCGCCATAAACACCGTCTCCGGGATGCTCATAGATATCCATGCCGGACGCCCCATCCTGGCCAACCGCACGGGGGGTATCTCCGGGCCCGCCATAAAGCCGATAGCCCTGCGCTGTGTATACGAGATAACGCGCAGGGTGAAGATCCCCGTCATCGGCACTGGAGGCGTAACCACGGGGAGGGATGCCCTGGAGATGATAATGGCCGGAGCCACCGCCGTGGGCATAGGTTCGGCCGTCTACTACCGCGGGATCCAGGCCTTCAGCCTGATCCGACGGGAACTGGAAGAGCTGATGGAGGAGCTGGGATACCGGAGCCTGGAGGAGGTGAGGGGGATTGCCCACCGTCCATAACCTGCCCGTCCCTTTCACCATAAGCAGGGTGAAAGAGGAAAGCCCCAGGGTCAAAACCTTCGTTCTGGAAGGGAGCATGGAAGCAACGCCGGGGCAGTTCGTGATGGTCTGGCTCCCCGGGGTGGACGAGAAGCCTTTCAGCCTGGTTGATGGTTCCCCGGTGACCATCACGGTGGCCCGCGTGGGACCTTTCACCAGCCAGTTGCACCGCAGGGGGCCGGGGGATACCATCTGGCTTCGGGGCCCATACGGCAACGGCTTTTCCGTTGAGGGCAGGAGGCTGCTCCTGGTGGGAGGAGGCTACGGGGTTGCCCCTCTGCTCTTCCTCGCCCGGAGAGCCCTCCCACAGGGTTGCTCAGTAGATGCAATCATCGGAGCCCGCTGCGCTGAAGACCTGATCCTCGTCCGGGATTTTGAGAGGGCAGGCTGCCGGGTGCACCTGGCTACAGAAGATGGCTCCCTGGGCTTCAGAGGCAAAGCCCCCGATTTAGCCCTCAACCTCATCCCCAAACTCAAGCCCGATGTGATCTACGGCTGTGGCCCCGAGGGTATGTTAGAGGCCCTGCGGGAAATAGCTGAATCGTGGCAGATCCCGGCCCAGCTCAGCTTTGAAGGATATATGCGGTGCGGGTTTGGGGTCTGTGGTTCATGCGAGCGTAAAGGGTGGCTCGCCTGCCGCGATGGCCCCGTGATGCGAATCATTCCCGATCGCCCCAGGTGCTGAAGCGCGTTCAGTCCCGGCGTTGTTTTACCACCCCGAGCGCAGAGCGGGTTTGACCCGATGACCCATTTTGTGGATAATAAAGCCAATCCTGACTCCAAGGAGTGGGAATATGCTCCGGGTTCGCTTTGAGAGGCGTTACCTTGTCCCTGGCTGGGTGAGGATCATAACCACCATCATTTCCCTTGTCCTGGCCCTCCTTTCCATAGCCGTTGTGCTCTGGGCAGCAAAGATTGACCCCATATACGCTTACAGGAAGATCTTCATCGGTTCCTTCGGCAGCCTCTACGGACTTTCCGAAAGCACGGTTAAGGCCATACCCCTCCTCCTGTGCGGGGCGGGGCTGGCGCTGGCTTTCAAAGCGCAGTTCTGGAACATAGGTGCCGAAGGCCAGCTCCTGATGGGGGCAATCGCCGCCACATGGGTAGCCCTTTTCTTCCCGGTCAAGCTCCCTTCCTGGGCAGTGCGCCCGACCATGTTTGCCGCAGGGTTCCTGGCCGGAGCCCTCTGGGCCCTGATCCCCGCACTCCTCAGAGCCAAACTCCAGGTCAATGAAGTCATCACTTCCCTCATGCTGGTCTACGTGGCCACTGAAGTGGTAAACTACCTGGTCTACGGCCCATGGAAGGGAGCCAAGGAGTGGGGCTTCCCCTACTCCGATAAATTCCCCGATGCGGCCATATTGCCCACAATCCCCGGAACGCGCATCCACTACCCGACCCTGATTCTGGGGATAGCTGCGGCGATCCTGGCTTACTTTTTCCTCATGCGCACGAAATGGGGCTACGAACTCCGGGTCACAGGCGATAACCCCAGGGCAGCCCTCTACGCTGGAATCCCTTACCTCCGGGTAGCCCTTCTGGTGATGATAATAAGCGGAGGACTTGCCGGGATGGCAGGGGTAGGCGAGGTGGCCGGGATCCACGCCCGCCTGCGCTACCCCCAGGGCATTTCCCCCGGCTACGGCTTCACCGCTATAATCGTAACCTGGCTGGCCCAGCTCAACCCCCTCGTGGTGCTGCTGACCTCTTTCCTCTTCGGCGGACTCCTGGTCGGAGGCGATGCCCTCAAAGTCTCCCTCGGCCTGCCAGTCCCCACCATCCACATGTTCAACGGCGCAATCCTGTTCTTCCTCATCGGTGGAGAAATACTCCTGCGCTACCGCATAACCATCACAAGGGCCAGGAAGAAAGAGGCACTGATATCCCCATAGGGAGGGAATCCAATGCTGGAGTTCATCCTGGAAACACTGCGAGCGGCCATTCCCGCAGGCACGCCTCTCCTTTTCGGAACCCTCGGGGAGATCTACGCCGAACGCTCCGGCATAATGAACCTCGGAGTGGAAGGCATGATGCTGGTCGGGGCAGTAATGGGGTTCTCCACAGCCTTCTACACGGGCAACCCCTGGGCCGGAATCGCCATGGCCGCCTTCATGGGAGGACTTCTCTCCCTCATCCACGCCTTCATCAGCATACACCTGAGGGGGAATCAAGTGGTTTCGGGCCTCGCCCTGACCATGTTCGGGACCGGACTGAGTGGCCTTGTAGGCCGGCGCTTCATCGGAGTCCCTCTCCCCGCCTCCGCCAAGCTGGTGGGGGTGGAAATACCCTTCCTGAGCGATCTGCCGGTGCTGGGGCCCCTGCTCTTCAGGTTCGATCCCCTCGCCTACATCGCCATATTGCTCGTGCCCCTGATGTGGTTCATCCTCTACAAAACGAGCCTCGGGATAAACATCCGATCGGTGGGGGAAGACCCCGCCACCGCCGATGCCCTCGGGGTAAACGTCTTCGCCATCCGCTACCTCTGCACCTTCATCGGAGGCGTCCTGGCCGGGATAGGAGGCGCTTACCTTTCCATAGTCTACACCCCTTCCTGGATCGAAGGCATGACTGCCGGAGCGGGCTGGATCGTGATAGCCCTGACCATTTTCTCCCTCTGGAGCCCGCTGCGGGCCATCCTCGGGGCTTACCTATTCGGTGGAGTGAAGGTTCTTCAATACAGGCTTCAGCCCTTCGGCATCTCCCCCAACCTCCTGAACACTCTGCCCTTCATCCTCACCATCCTGGTCCTCATGTTTGCCTCGGGAGAAGTCATGCGCAGGCGCATCGGAGCACCATCGGCCCTTGGTCTCCCCTATTCAAGGGAGGAAAAGTGAGATGCTCATCCTGGGCGGAACTATCCTGACCTTTGACCCCGAAGCCCCTCTCCTCAACGGGGGAGCCATACTGATCCAGGGCGACCACATAGCCGACATCGGCCCCGCCTCAGAATTGGTGAAGCGGCATCCGGGCGAGAAGATCCTGGATGCGAGGGATAAGCTGGTTATGCCCGGGCTCATCTGTGCCCACACCCACTTCTACGGAGCTTTCGCCCGCGGCATGGCCATCCCGGGCGAGCCACCCCGCAATTTCCCCCAGATCCTGGAAAGGCTCTGGTGGCGTCTGGACAAAGCCCTCTCCTACGAGGACATCCGCTACAGCGCCCTGGTCTGCCTCGCCGATGCCGTGAAACACGGCACCACTACCCTCATAGACCACCACGCCTCTCAGGGAGCCATTGATGGAAGCCTGGACGTCATCGCCGAAGCTGTTGAACAGGCCGGCCTCAGAGCCTGCCTCTGCTACGAGGTAACGGACCGCGACGGAAAAGAGCGAATGGAGGCGGGCATACGGGAGAACGAGCGGTTCATCCGCAGGAGTCGGGAAAGGGGCGGGCTGGTGAGAGCCACCTTCGGCCTGCACGCCTCTCTGACCCTCTCCGATGAGACCCTGGAGAAGTGCGCGGCCTCGGCCAGCAGTCTCGGCATCGGCTTCCACCTCCACGTGGCGGAAGACAGAGCCGATCAGGAAGATTCCCTGCGCCGCTCGGGCATGAGGGTGGTGGAGAGGCTCCACCGCTTCGGCATCCTCGGCCCGAAAACCATAGCCGCCCACTGCGTCCACGTGGACGAAAGGGAAATGGAGATCCTCCGGGAGACGGGGACCAGGGTGGTCCACAACCCACGCTCCAACATGAACAACGCGGTGGGCACCGCTCCCATCGTTGAAATGCTGGGCAGGGGCATAGAAGTGGGCCTGGGGAACGATGGCTTCTCCAACAACATGTTCGTGGAAATGCACGCCGCTTACCTGGTCCACAGGCTCGCCCGGCTTGACCCCCAGGCCATCGGAGCCGACCTAATCCTTAAGATGGCTTTCAGACACAATGCGGCCACGGCGGCCCTCTTCTGGCCCGAAAGGCCCCTTGGAGTCCTCAAGCCAGGAGCCTGGGCCGACATCATAACGGTTGATTACCACCCGACAACCCCCATCACCGAAGGGAATTACCCCTGGCACATAATCTTCGGGGTTGATGGCACCGGGGTTGACAGTGTAATCGTGGGTGGTAAAATACTGATGGAGAGGGGCAGGCTGCTCACCCTTGATGAAGAAGAAATAACCGCTCGCTCGCGGGAATTAGCCCTTAAACTCTGGAGGAGACTGTGACGGTAAGAGTCAGGTTTGCCCCAAGCCCGACCGGATACCTTCACGTGGGAGGGGCGAGGACAGCTCTCTTCAACTGGCTCTTCGCCCGCCACCACGGCGGTTCTTTTATCCTCAGGATTGAAGACACCGATCGCACCCGTTACGTCCCCGACTCGCTGGACGACATAATGGAGGGCCTGAAGTGGCTCGGGCTGGAGTGGGATGAGGGGCCGGTGGTGGGCGGACCCTACGGCCCGTATTTCCAGTCCCAGCGCCTTGAACTCTACCAGAAATATGCCCACATCCTGATTGAAAGGGGCTGGGCCTACAAATGCTTCTGCTCTCCGGAAAGGCTCGAACGCCTCCGGGAAGAGCAGAAGCGCAAAAAACAACCCCCAAGCTACGACCGCCACTGCCGCTTCCTCTCCGATGAAGAGAGGGCAGCCCTTGAAGCGGAAGGCAGGAGCTACGTCATCCGCCTGAAAGTCCCGCTGGAGGGGAAAACCACCTTCCACGACCTCATCCACGGCGAGATAACGGTCAACAATGTGAACATTGAAGACCTCATCCTCCTCAAGTCCGATGGCTACCCCACTTACCACCTGGCCAACGTGGTGGACGACCACTTCATGAAGATAACCCACGTCATGCGGGCCGATGAGTGGATACCCTCAACCCCCAAGCACATCCTTCTATACCAGGGTTTCGGGTGGGAACCTCCCAAGTTCGCCCATCTGCCCATAATCCTCTCGCCCACGGGCAAGGGCAAGCTCAGCAAGCGCAAAACGGTCGGAGCCGACGGCCGCGTTTACCCCGTCCTGGTGAAGGAATTCCGCGAGGCGGGTTACCTCCCCGAGGCCATGTTCAACTTCCTGGCCCTGGTGGGCTGGTCCTACGATGATCGGACGGAAATAATGACAAGGGAACAGCTAATTGAACGCTTCTCCCTGGAGAGAGTCAAATCCTCTCCCGCATCTTTCTCCTACGATAAGCTGGAGTGGATGAACGGCTACTATATCCGGCAGCTTGCCCCCGACGACCTGGCCGGAAGGCTTGTCCCATTCCTCAGGAAAGCAGGCTTCCAGGTTGACTTTGACAGGATAAGGCCCATCGTCCCCCTCATCCAGGAGAGGATAAAGACGCTCAGCGATGCTGTTGCCCTCGTGGATTTCTTCTTCCAGGAGGAGATAGCTTACGAACCGGAGGCCCTGGTGGGGGATAAGATGACGCCGCGCGAATCGCTGGAAGCCCTGAAGCGGGCTTACGAGAAAGTGGAGGCACTGCCTTCTTTTGATGAAAAGACCCTTGAGGATTCCCTGAGGGCCCTCGCCGCCGAAATGGGCCTTAAGGCAGGGCAACTCTTCGGCATAATCAGGACGGCAGTAACCGGGAAGAAGGTCTCCCCTCCCCTCTTCGGGACGATGGCGATCCTGGGCCGGGAAAGGACTCTGGCCAGGATGCATAAGGCCATAAAGCTCCTGGAGAAGCTGGCATCATGAAGCGGGAATACCCCGATGCCCCGATCCCCGCTGTGGGCGCGGTTATAGTCCACCAGGGGAAAGTCCTGCTGGTCAAGAGGGCAAAGGAGCCCTCCAGAGGTTACTGGAGCATACCGGGCGGGGCCATAGAGCTTGGGGAGAAAGCCCGTGAAGCCCTCAAGCGCGAAGTTAAAGAAGAGTGCGGGATAGAAGTGGAAGTAGGTCCGGTCCTGGAAGTGGTGGACAGCATCCACCGGGATTCGGAAGGCAGGCTGCGTTTTCATTACGTAATTGTGGATTTCCTCGCTTACCCCAAAGAACTGGGAGCCTGTCCTTCATCAGATGTGGAAGAAGTCCGCTGGTTCTCCCCCGAAGAGCTTGAAGAAATCCCCATCCCCCCTGGAACGAAGGAACTCCTGCGGCGTGCCCTCCTCATGAGCTCATCCTGAACCCGCAGCTCAATCCCGCTGAAGGGGGGCCTCTTCGGTTTGCAAAAGGAAAGCCTTTG
Organism: Anaerolineae bacterium; assembly: GCA_034431695.1. GTDB lineage: Bacteria > Chloroflexota > Anaerolineae > SpSt-600 > SpSt-600 > SpSt-600. The sequence continues at coordinate 6,935 of DAOUCW010000007.1, forward strand.
TGATATAGTTATCCAGACTTTGACCAAACCGGGAAAGGAGGAAGGGGAAAAGGATGAGGGAATACGAACTTGCGTGCATTTTGAGTCCAGAGCTGGAGCAGAGCAAGATTGATTCCACTCTGGAAGACATCAAGCGAACGGTGAAAGGCCTGGGAGGAGAAATCACCAATGTGAACGCCTGGGGCGTGAGGCGTTTCGCTTACCCCATCCGGAAGAAGAAAGAGGGCTATTATGTCTTTCTGAACCTCCAGCTCCCTCCCGAGGCCGTGAAGCAACTGGACCATACGCTCAAATTTAACGAGAACGTGCTCCGCCACCTCATAATAAAAACATCGGAGGAATAAGGGGGCAGCAACATGGTGAGGGGGCTCAACAAGATAATCCTCATAGGGAGCCTCGGAAGGGACCCGGAACTGCGCTATACGCCAAGTGGCAAGCCCATGGCTTCCTTCAGCCTCGCCACAAGCCGCTCCTGGGTCACTTCCGATGGGGAAAAGAGAGATGCCACCGAATGGTTCAACGTGATAGCCTGGGGCAACCTGGCGGAGATATGCAGCCGCCGCCTCAAGAAAGGCTCAAGGGTCTACATAGAGGGGCATCTTCAGACCAAAGCCTGGGATGATCCCGAAGGCCACCGCCATTACCGCACGGAAGTGGTGGCCAGCGAAATGATAATCCTGGACGAAGAAACACCTGAAGAAGAGGAAGAGGACGAAATCCCACTTTAAAGGAGGGTGGAATTGGCTACGGAGCTTAAGGGACAGGAAGCACAACCCCGGAGGTTTGTCCCCAAGAAGAAAGTCTGCTTCTTCTGTGCGGAGAACATTGAGGAGATAGATTACAAGCAGCCTGAACTGCTCCGCCGCTTCCTGAGCGAGTGGGGCAGAATCCAGCCACGCCGGAAAACGGGGACCTGCGCCAAGCATCAGCGGAAGCTGAGCCTGGCCATAAAGCGGGCCCGTTTCCTCGGCCTGCTCCCCTTCACCTCCGAGCACATCCGCAAATACGGCATGTAAAGGGGGGTGAATGGCCCGGCACAAACCGCAACCCCCAAAGCCTGAAACCAAGAAAGCCAGAGCCATACGCAAGAGGGAAGAAAGGCAGACCCTTTACGTATACATAGCCCTCGGGGCAGTGGCCTTTGTCATCCTGCTGCTCCTGGCCCTGGGCCTCTACCAGGAATTTTATGCAAAACCCGCATCCCCTGTCGCCATCGTTGGGTCAACCCCCATAAGGACGGATGCTTACCAGAGGAGAGTGCGATTGGAGCGCTTCAATCTGAAGCGCAACATTGAAGCCCTGGAGAGCCAGAAAGCCGGGCTTGACCCCCAGAAGGAGGAAGACAAGTTCTACATCCAGCTCATAGATTCCCAATTGCAGACCCTTCAGGCCCGCCTGGAAAACGTGGGCCTTTTGGTTCTTGAGGAAATGATAGAGGAGGAGTTAATACGGCAGAAGGCGGCAGAGGAAGGGGTTACTGTAACCCCGGAGGAAGTGCAGCTTTACATTGAGCGCCTCTTCGGCTACGACCGCAACCCTCCCACCCCCACCCC
>DAOUCW010000008.1:0-12294 GCA_034431695.1 Anaerolineae bacterium
ACAAACCGGGCAAGCCCCTTAAGGCTCAAAACTTTGGTTATGGCCGCCGTGAGAGTGGTCTTTCCGTGGTCAATGTGACCTATTGTCCCCACGTTCACGTGCGGTTTGGTCCTCACAAACTTGGGTTTGGACATCTCAGCTCACCTCCTCTAAGGTATTTGCGAAGAAGGCCTGCAAACGAAACCTCATTATACACATCTTACCGAAATTAGCAAACCAGGGCCCGTGGGACATGGCTCAACGGTAAAGGATTTTTTCCGCTATCTCTTCCGGTATGATTTCGTAGTGGTCAAACTCCATCGTGAAAGTGCCACGCCCCTGGGTCATGGAGCGCAGGTCAGTAGCATAGCCGAACATTTCGGACAGGGGGACCATAGCCCGCACGGCCTGAATACCTCCAGGCCTCAGTTCCATGCCCTGTATATCGGCCCGGCGGGAGGCCAGATCCCCCAGGACATCGCCTATGAATTCCTCGGGCACGACCACTTCCAGCTTCATGATTGGTTCCATGAGGACAGGCTCTCCCTGCCGGAGCCCCTTTTCCATGGCCATTGAAGTGGCGGCCTTGAAGGCTATCTCCGATGAATCCTCCGGATGGTAGGAGCCATCCACAAGGCTAACCCTCACATCCGTGAGGGGGTATCCTGCCAGGGCCCCCGCATCCAGAGCCTCCATGACCGCCTCCTCTATTGCCGGGATGAAATGGGCTGGAATTTTCTCCTCCCCCACCCTGTTCTCAAACCTGTTGCCGGAACCGCGGGGGAGTGGCTCCAGCTCCAGCCAGACATGCCCGTAATGGTTCCTGGTCCCAACCTGGCGGGCGTAGAGGCCCTCCACCCGCACAGGCCTGGTTATGGTTTCCTTGTAAGCCACCTGCGGCTTGCCCACGTTGGCTTCAACTTTGAACTCACGGAAGAGCCTGTCCACCAGTATTTCCAAGTGAAGTTCCCCCATGCCCGAGATTATGGTCTGTCCGGTCTGTTCATCCACCTTCACCCTGAAGGTGGGGTCTTCTTCGGCCAGGCGCTGGAGAGCCTCAGTCATCCGATCCTGGTCAGCCTGGGTTTTGGGCTCTATGGCCACCGAGACCACAGGCTCCGGAAAGCTTATGGATTCCAGGATTATGGGGTGCTCCTCACTGCAGATGGTTTCGCCGGTGAAGGTCTGCTTCGGCCCCAGGGCGGCCCCTATGTCGCCGGCCCTGAGTTCCGAGATCTCTTCCCGCTTGTTGGCGTGCATCCTGAGGAGCCTGTCTATCCTCTCCTTGCGGTTCCGGGTTGCGTTGAGGACCCTCCTGTTGCTCCTCAACACCCCGGAATATACCCTCAGATAGACAAGCCGCCCGACGTAAGGGTCCGAGTGTATTTTGAAGACGAGGGCTGCAAGGGGTTCTTCCGGCCTCGGATAACGGATCTCTTCCAGGCCCGTCCCGGGGTTCACCCCCCGCACCGGGGGCAGGTCGAGGGGGGAAGGGAGGTAATCCACGATGGCGTCCAGGAGGGGCTGAATCCCTTTGTTCCTGAGAGCAGCCCCGCAGAGGACTGGCACAAGTTTCCCCGATATCACTGCTTTCCGGAGAGCTCTCTTGAGTTCCTCCGGGGTTATGGCCTCCCCCTCAAGGTATTTGACCATGAGCTCGTCATCGGTTTCGGCGATTTTTTCCAGCAGGGTTTCCCGGCGGACCTGGGCTTCTTCGGCCAGATCCTCAGGGACGGGCAACACGTCCGGGTTTATGCCCAGCTCGTCCCTGTAGACTATGGCCTTGAATTCTATCAGGTCTACTACTCCTGTGAAGGAATCTTCGGCCCCTATGGGCATCTGGACGGCAACGGGGTTGGCTTTGAGGCGTTCCCTGATCATATCAATGACCCGCCAGAAGTCGGCGCCAACCCGGTCCATTTTATTGACGAAGCATATTCGCGGGACCCTGTATAGATCGGCCTGGCGCCAGACGGTTTCGGACTGGGGTTCAACCCCGTTGACCGCATCAAATATCACCACCCCGCCGTCCAGGATCCTGAGGCTCCGCTGGACTTCGGCGGTGAAGTCTATGTGTCCGGGAGTATCCACTATGTTTATCTGGTGATTGCGCCAGTAGCAGGTCACAGCCGCGGCCGTTATGGATATGCCTCTCTCTTTCTCCTGAGGCATCCAGTCGGTGACGGCCGTGCCCTCATCCACCTCACCCATCCTGTGGATCCGACCCGTGTAGAAAAGGATGCGCTCGGTGGTTGTGGTCTTACCGGCGTCTATGTGAGCTATGAAGCCTATGTTTCGTATCCTTTCCAGCGGATACTCCCCGCTCATTTTTACCACCGGAAGAAGGCGAAAGCCCTGTTAGCTTCGGCCATCTTGTGAGTGTCTTCTTTCTTCTTGATAGTGGCTCCGGTGTTGTTGGCCGCGTCAATGATTTCGGCGGCGAGCTTTTCGGCCATGGATTTTCCGCTTCTCTCCCGGGCGAAGTTCACGAGCCATCTGAGAGCGAGGGAGATGCGCCGGTGCTCCGGAACTTCAATCGGCACCTGATAGGTGGCACCGCCTACCCTCCTGGGCCTGACTTCCAGAACCGGCGCGGCGTTCTGGACCGCCTGCTCAAAGACTTCCACCGGATTTCGCCCGGTCCTTTCGCGGATTATGTCAAAGGCTGTGTAGACGATCCATTCGGCCACGCTCTTTTTGCCGTTCATCATGACTTTGTTTATGAGTTTGGCCACCAGCACGCTGTTATACTTTACGTCAGGTGGTATCTCCCTTCTGGGAGGACTCCCACGCCTCGGCATTTTTACCTCCTGTGCAAGGTTTTGGGCCAATAGCCCTCAAAAGGGTTAGAGAAGGGCCAGGGGAGGCAACGCTCCCCCATCCGGAGCGAAGGGCTACTTTTCGGAGCTCTTCTTGGGCATCTTCGCCCCGTATTTGGAGCGGCCCTGACGCCTCCCTTCAACTCCGGCCGCGTCCAGAGCACCCCGCACTATGTGGTAGCGGATGCCGGGGAGGTCCTTGACACGCCCTCCCCTCACCAGGACAACGGAGTGCTCCTGAAGGTTGTGGCCCTCGCCAGGGATGTAAGCCGTGACTTCAATGCCGTTGGTCAGGCGAACCCTCGCTATCTTGCGCAGGGCTGAGTTGGGCTTCTTGGGCGTCATGGTCCTCACCTGAATGCACACGCCCCGCTTCTGAGGATTGCCCTTGGGCATTTTCTTGAGCTCGTTCTTAAGGGCGTTGTAGGAGTAGAGCAGGGCCGGAGCTTTGGACTTGCTCTTCACCTTTTTTCGGCCTTTGCGCACCAGTTGATTGATGGTAGGCACTTTTAACCCTCCTGCAAGGTATGTTTTAGGATTTCTCGCGAGCTAAGGCCATTTCCCTGAGTCGCCTGTAATGCTCAAATCCTGTCCCAGCAGGAATGAGGCGTCCTATTATAACGTTTTCCTTCAGTCCGCGCAACTCGTCAATTGCGCCGCGGATGGCCGCATCCGTGAGAACCCTTGTGGTCTCCTGGAAGGAAGCAGCGGCGAAGAAGCTGTCGGTGGCCAGGGCGGCCTTCGTTATGCCCAGGAGGACCGGAACCGCCTCGGCAGGACGCCCTCCGCGGGCTATCACCCGGCTGTTGGTTTCCTCAAACTCAAAGCGGTTCACCAGTTGCCCGGGGAGGTAATCGGTGTCGCCGGGGGATTTGACCCTGACTTTGTCGGTCATCTGGCGGATGATGATTTCAATGTGCTTGTCGTGGATGTTCACGCCCTGGGAGCGGTATACCTTCTGGATCTCTTCCAGCAGGTAGAGCTGTGCGGCTTCCCTCCCCAGGATCCTCATGATTTCCTTGGGGTTCTTGGCTCCTTCGGTTATCTGGTCGCCGGCTTCAATGTAATCGCCCTTCTCCACCCTCAGCCTGGCAGCAGGCGGGATCTCGTAGATCCTCTCCTCCTTGTGCTCCCTGCGGATTGTGGCCCTGTAAGAGCCATCGCCGTTGTCCTCCAGGAAGACCTGGCCGGAAATCCTGGCGATTATGGTTCCATCATCGGGGGTAGTGGCGAGAACCGTTCCTTCTTCCACCTGCTGGCCATCGCTAACCATGATCTCGCTCCCGGCCGGTATGATGTAATCGTCGGTGATGACCTGGCTGCTGGTGACCTTGACCTTGCGGGTGTCGCCCTCCCAGTATACATCCACGACGCCGGAGATCTCGGAGATGATGGCCTCGCCCTTGGGAGTGCGGGCTTCAAAGAGCTCTTCCACCCTGGGCAAGCCCTGGGTTATGTCTTCCACGGCCACGCCACCGGTGTGGAAGGTCCTCAGGGTGAGCTGCGTTCCGGGCTCACCGATGGACTGGGCAGCGATTATGCCCACCGCCTCGCCCACCTTTATGAGCCCGCCGCGCCCCATATCGCGGCCGTAGCAGAGAGCGCAGACGCCGTAGCGGGTCTCGCACTTGAGAGGAGTGCGGACGTAGACCCTGTTTATCCCTGCCTTCTTTATCTTCTCAAAGGCATCCTCGTCTATCTCTTCGTTCCGCCTGACTATTACCTTGCCGGTGGCGGGGTCCAGGATGTCGGCGGCGGCGATCCTGCCGATGACTCTTTCGGCGAAGGACTGGCCCATCCGGCGGGAGGATTCCTCGTCAATCCAGATGCCTTCAAAGGTTCCGCAGTCGTATTCCCTGACGACGACTTCCTGAGCCACATCCACCAGCCGGCGGGTGAGGTAACCGGCGTCAGCGGTGCGGAGGGCGGTGTCGGCCAGGCCCTTGCGGGCTCCGTGGGTGGAGAGGAAGTATTCGAGGGTGGTGAGGCCCTCCCAGAAGTTGGAGCGGATGGGCAGTGGTATGATGCGCCCGGATGGGTCGGCCATGAGGCCACGCATGCCGGCAAGCTGACGTATGGTCTGGATTCCTCCCTTCGTGGCTCCGGAGATGGCCATGGCTCCGATGCTCTCGTAGGGGTTGAGCTCCTTGGCCACGGCCAAGGAAACCTCTTCGGTGGCTCTGGTCCAAAGTTCCACGCTTTTCATGTATTGCTCTTCTTCGGTGATCACGCCGCGGCGATACTGGCGGTTCACCTCCTCCACCTGGGCTTCTGTCCGCCTGACTATTTCGTCCTTCTCCCTGGGTATTTTGATGTCGCTCATGGCCAGGGTGATTCCGCTGCGGGTTGCATATTTGAAGCCCAGGTCTTTGAGGGCATCCACCATCTGGGCGGTGGCCTCCATCCCCAGCTTCCTGTAGCACTCCGCCACCAGGTCGTTGAGGGCTTTCTTATCCATGACCCTGTTCTGGAAGCGGAGCTCTTCGGGGAGGGCCAGGTTGAAGATCACCCGCCCGGGCGTTGTGTCTATGAGCTGAGGTGGCTGATCGGGCGATGGCTTGGCCAGGACTTTGATCCTGGCGTGGAGTTCCACGACCCCTGTCTCGTAGGCGAGGACCACTTCGTCAAAGTCGGCGAAGATCTTGCCCTCGCCCCTGGCTCCCTCCTTCTCCAGGGTAAGGTAGTAGCAGCCCAGGACCATGTCCTTGGTGGGACCCACGATGGGCTCACCGCTGGCGGGCTTCAGGAGGTTCACGGAGGAGAGCATCAGTTCCCGGGCTTCCCTGACGGCCTCGTCGGAAAGGGGAACGTGGACGGCCATCTGGTCTCCATCAAAGTCGGCGTTGAAAGCCGGGCAGACCAGGGGGTGAATCCGGATGGCCTGGCCATCCACCAGGACCACCTCAAAGGCCTGGATGCCCAGGCGGTGGAGGGTGGGGGCGCGGTTCAGGAGCACCGGCCTCTCCTTCACCACGCTCTCCAGGACATCCCACACGGCGGGGTCGCGGCGCTCCACCATCCTCTTGGCGCTCTTTATGTTGTGGGCGTGGTTTTCCTCTATGAGTTTGCGGATGACGAAGGGTTTGAAGAGCTCCAGGGCCATGTCCCTGGGCAGGCCACACTGGTGGAGCTTGAGTTCCGGCCCGACCACTATTACCGAGCGGCCTGAGTAGTCAACGCGTTTGCCCAGGAGGTTGCGGCGGAAACGCCCCTGCTTGCCCCTGAGGATATCGGACAGGCTGCGGAGGCCCCGCTTCCCGGCCCCCACGAGGCCCGTCGTCTGACGGCGCCCGCTGTCTATGAGGGCGTCAACGGCCTCCTGGAGCATCCTCTTTTCGTTGCGGATGATTATTTCGGGGGCCCCGAGTTCCTTGAGCTTCTTGAGCCGGTTGTTGCGGTTTATGACCCTGCGGTAAAGGTCATTGAGGTCGCTCGTGGCGAACCGCCCGCCATCCAGCGGGACCATGGGTCTGAGTTCCGGAGGTATGACGGGAAGGACGGTGAGGATCATCCACTCGGGACGGTTGCCGCTCTTGCGGAGTGCCTCCACAATCTGGAGGCGCCTTATGGCCTTCTTGCGCCTCTGAGCCGAGCGAGTGGTGTTGATTTCATTCCGGAGCTCCTGAGCCATCTTGTCCAGGTCCAGGTTCTTGAGGATTTCGTAGAGGGCTTCCGCTCCCATTCCAGCCTTGAAGACGGTTCCCCATTTCTCCTTGAGTTCCTGATAGCGGGCTTCGCTCAGGACCTGGGTCACCTGGAGGCTCCGGAGCTCGGCCATTTCCTGCTCGTATTTGTCTATGATCTCAAAGATGATGTCCTCGTAGCGGGCTTTTATTGCGTCTTTCTCCTCTTCAGCCTTGCGGATGAGGTATTCCTTCTCGGCCTCGGCCTCAAGCTTTACATCTTCCTGGCGACGCCTTATCCCTTCCTCAAGGTAGGAGAGGCGCTCCTGAGCCATCCGGTTCAGGGTTGCCAGGTGCTCCCTGGTCACGACTTCGCCCTCTTCAAGGAGGACCTCATCGCTCCAGGGGATCCGGATGGTTTCGGGGGAAGGGGAGCCCATGAAGGCTTCCAGCTTTTCCTGGAGGGCGCGCCCCTGCCCGGTGATTTCATCGCTCAGGGAATAAAGTTGCTCCTCCAGTTCCTGGACCTGCGCTCTGACTCTCCTGTCTATTTCCTCCAGTTGCTCCTTGAGCTTCTTTTCCACCTCTTCAACCTGGGCGTTTATCTCGGCGTCAATCTTGGCCAGGCGGGCGAGGCGCTCCTTCTCCAGGCGGTTCAGGGCCCTGGCCCTGGCTTCCTCGTCCACTTCGGTGATGATATACTGGGCGAAGTAGATGACTCTTTCCAGGTTGCGGGGGGAGAGGTCCAGGAGGAGGCCGAGGCGGCTCGGTATCCCCCGCACATACCAGATGTGAGCGACCGGAGCAGCCAGCTCTATGTGGCCCATCCTCTCCCTGCGCACCTTGGATGGGGCCACCTCAACACCGCACCGGTCGCAGATTATGCCCTTGTATTTGATTTTCTTGTATTTTCCGCAGGAGCATTCCCAGTCCTTTATCGGACCGAAAATGCGCTCGCAGAAGAGGCCGTCCCTTTCGGGCTTGAGCGTCCGGTAGTTTATGGTCTCGGGCTTGGTGACCTCTCCATAGGACCAGGAACGTATCTGCTCTGGAGAGGCGAGGCTTATCCGGACCGCCACAATGTCATTGACTTCCATAAAAGCACCTCCTTATTTGCTCAGAAGCTTTCTGGCAAGGTCAAAGCTTCCAAAGCCCAGAGGAATGGGTTTCTCCTCCCTTTCCTCTTTGCCGAAGGTATACTTCTCACCCCTCGCATCGTAGACTTCAACGGCCAGCCCCAGCGACTGGAGTTCCTTGACCAGCACTTTGAAGGATTCGGGCATTTCGGGGCCTGAGATCTTCTCGCCCCTCACTATGGCCTCGTAAGTCTTGAGGCGGCCGGTGGTGTCATCGGATTTGACCGTTAGCATTTCCTGGAGGGTATGGGCAGCCCCGTAGGCCTCCAGAGCCCACACCTCCATCTCTCCGAACCTCTGGCCTCCGAACTGGGCCTTCCCACCGAGAGGCTGCTGGGTCACCAGGGAGTAGGGGCCGGTGGAGCGGGCGTGCACTTTGTCCTCCACCAGGTGGATTAGCTTCATTATCATCATGACGCCGACGGTGACCGGCTGATCGTAGGGTTCGCCGGTCTTGCCGTCGTAGAGGATCATCTTGCCCGTGGTGGGGATGGGCTGGCCGGTCTCCTTGCTGACCTTGAGAGCTTTCTCCATCAACTGTTCTTCGGTGTTCTCCTCAAGGGATGGATACTCGCCCGTGAGGGAGCCTATCCACTCCCTCAGGCAGACGAGCCTGGCCAGCCGGTCGGCCTCGCGGCGGGCTTCCAGAGGCCTGGGGTCGTCCTCAAAGACCAGGATGGCATCGGGGTCATAACCCTTCTCCCTGAGCCATTCCCTCAGGGCGCTCCGGCGGGCATAGACCCAGTCTTCCATGAGCCTTTCAGGATCGTAGCGGTCGCCGATCCACTCAACGAGGTAGAGCCTCCGGGCTTCCTCGTCGTCCTCAATGTCCTGAGGATTGTAGTTGATGGACTTGAGCCACTGCCAAGCCCTCTCGGTGATCTCTTCCCAGGCCTTATCTATGAGCCAGGCCCTGGCCAGCTCGGCGAAGACTTCGTCCTGATCGGCGCCGTCAAAGACCGGGGTTATGGCCCTGAAGCCGAGGCGGTAAGCAGCCCAGCCCAGGTGGGTTTCCAGGATCTGGCCCAGGTTCATGCGGGCCGGGACCCCCAGAGGGTTCAGGATGACCTCAATGGGCGTGCCGTCGGGGAGGAAAGGCATGTCTTCCACGGGCACGACTTTGGAGATCACCCCCTTGTTCCCGTGGCGCCCGGCCATTTTATCCCCCTCGGTGAGCTTGCGGCGCTGAGCCACATAGACCTTGACGGCTTTTTCAACTCCGGCAGGCAGGTCCTTATACTGGTCCCGGGAGAATTCAGCCACCGAAATCACCACTCCCCTTTCGCCGTGGGGCATCCTCAGGCTTGTGTCCCTCACATCCCGGGCCCTCTCGCCGAATATAGCCCTGAGGAGTTTCTCTTCGGGGGTAAGCTCCGTTTCGCCCTTGGGGGTAACCTTGCCCACCAGGATGTCGCCTGGCCCCACGTGGGCTCCTATCCGGATTATACCGTTCTCATCCAGGTCCCTGAGCTGATCCTCACCGACGTTCGGGATGTCCCTGGTGATTTCCTCCGGGCCGAGCTTGGTGTCCACCGCCTCGGTCTCGTATTCTTCAATGTGGATTGATGTGTAGATGTCTTCCTGGACGAGGGCCTCGCTCACCAGGACGGCGTCCTCGTAGTTGCCGCCCTCCCAGGAGATGAAGGCGACGAGGACGTTCTGGCCGAGGGCAAGTTCACCGTTCTGGGTTGAGCTGGAGTCGGCCAGGACCTGCCCTTTCTTCACCTTCTGCCCCTTGCTCACGATGGGGCGCTGGTCTATGCAGGTGGCCTGGTTTGAGCGCTGGTATCGCCTGAGGGGGTAAATCCGCAGGCCGCTCTCCCCCTTGACGACGATCTGGGTTGATGTAACGCTCACCACCTCTCCGTCTTCCTCCGCCAGGACGACCTGGCCCGAGTCCTTGGCAACGTAGTATTCCATTCCCGTTGATACGAGGGGAGCCTCTGGCTTGACCAGGGGGACCGCCTGGCGCTGCATGTTGGAACCCATGAGGGCGCGGTTGGCGTCGTCGTGCTCCAGGAAGGGGATAAGCGAGGCCGAGACGCTGACGATCTGCTTGGGGGAGACATCCATGTAATCCACCTGATCCACAGGCCGGATGGAGAACTGCTGCTGGTGGCGGACGGTTACCCTGTCGGTCAGGAAGTGGCCTTTGGAGTCCAGGGGGACTCCCGCCTGAGCTATCACATACTGGTCTTCCTCGTCTGCGGAGAGGTAGACGATCTCGTTGGTGACAACCGGCCTTATCTTTATCTCCCGGTAGGGCAGGCGGGCTATTTTCTCGGCCAGTTCGGGCGTGATCTCGGTTCCGGCCTCCGCCACAAGCTCTCCGGTGGCCGGGTCAATTATCCTCTCCCTCAGGATGTGGCCCACCAGGTCCTGGACGCGGTTAGGCACCTTGTTCAGAACCTTCCGGTAAGGGGTCTCCAGGAAGCCGAACTCGTTCACCCTGGCGTAAGTGGCGAGGCTGCCGATGAGGCCGATGTTGGGACCTTCGGGGGTCTCGATGGGGCATATGCGGCCGTAGTGGGAGTTGTGGACGTCGCGCACTTCAAAGCCGGCCCTTTCGCGCTTCAGTCCTCCCGGCCCCAGGGCCGAGACCCTCCGCTTGTGGGTGAGTTCGGCCAGCGGGTTGGTCTGGTCCATGAACTGGGAGAGCTGGCTGCCGGCGAAGAACTCCCTGAGGGCGGCCACGACCGGCCTTATGTTTATGAGGGAGAGGGGTGTTACCTCCTCGGGCTCTTTTATGCTCATCCTCTCCTTTATGGACCTTTCCAGGCGGAGAAGACCCACCCTCATCTGGTTCTGGATGAGCTCTCCGACGGTCCGAACCCTCCTGTTGCCGAGGTGGTCAATGTCATCCTCGTTCTCCACGCCGTTGTTGATGAGGATCATCTTTTCAACCACTTTGACCAGGTCTTCCCTGGTGAGAGTTCGGTGGTCCAGGGGGATATCCAGGCCGAGGCGGCGGTTGAGTTTGTAACGGCCCATCCTGCCGAGGTCGTAGCGGCGCGGGTTGAAGAAGAGGGCAGTGAGGTAGGTGCGGGCGTTTTCGGGGTTAGCGGGCTCGCCCGGACGCATCCTCCTGTAGATTTCCACCAGGGCCTCTTCGGTGCTCTTGGTCGGATCGGCCTCTATAGTGGATTTTATGTAAGAATGTTCGGGCATGGTGTCAACGCCCTCGTAGAGGGCCAGCAACTCCTCATCGGTTCCGTAGCCGAGGGCTCTCAGGAGGATGGTAACGGGCAATTTCCGCTTGCGTTCGATCTTGACCGAGATGACGTCGCGCTTGGAGGTTTCAAATTCCAGCCAGGCTCCGCGGTTGGGGATGAGCTTGGCGTAACAGAGCTGTCTGCCGGTAGCCCTGTCCTCCTCGAGGGAGAAATAGACGCCTGGGGAACGCAGGAGCTGGTTCACCACCACCCTCTCTGCGCCGTTTATGATGAAAGTGCCTTTTTCCGTCATGAGGGGGAAATCGCCGAAGAAAATGCGCTGTTCCTGAATTTCCCCGGTCTCGTTGTTCACTAAGCGCACTTTAACCCAGAGAGGGGCCGCGTAAGTCAGGTCCCGGAGCTTGCATTCTTCCACCGTATACTTTGGCTTTCCGAACTCGTAGTCAAGGAAGTGGAGCTCCAGAACTTTATTGTAGCTCTGGATTGGGGAGATTTCCTCAAACAATTCCCTCAGCCCCTCCTCCTGGAACCAGCGGAAGGAATCCAGCTGAACCTGGATCAGGTTCGGGAGGGGGAGGATTTCCTCTATTCGGGCATAATTTTTCTTGCCGGAGAGAATCAACTGCATGAATTAAACACCTCCTCCGGATTATTGCAGGTTAAAGTTTTTGCTCCTGCACAAGAGCAGGGGTCAGAAGACAAGCGGCCTTATCATCGGAGAAAACCTAACCCCTCCTCGGGTCTCGGAGAGAAGCCCCCTGCCATAGCCATGCAATCTATTATTATAGCACCTTTTTTGCGCTTGTCAAATTCAGCCAGTTCTTCGCGCCCATACCTCGCCACCAGGTAGATAAAAGTGACCGGGTCGGACGCAAATGCCGAGCGGCGATTGGGGTGGTAAGATGGCTCATCTGGCAAGCTTTTACTGGAAAGGCTGATCCCCTGTGAATGAAGATTCCCTCAACAGCCCAGTTTCCTCAGTGCTCTCTCAATGCGCTGCCGGTCACGGGGCTTGCGCGGGTTTAATTTAAGGGCGCGGCGCAAATGCTCGCACGCTTCACCAATCCTTCCCTGAGGAGTCAAGCAATCCCTGGCGAAGTGGAAGTGAGTCAAAGGATTACGCTCATCAAGAGCCAGGGCATTGCGGAAAGCCTCCTCAGCTTCGTCGAACCTCTTTTGGCGAGCCAAAATCATCCCCTGCGCAGAAAGCAATAAGGCGCGTCCTGCAACCTCACGCACTTTCTGCAGCCCCTGCGCAAGCAACTCCAGAGCGCGCTGCACATTGTTCAGGCGCGCTTCCATCAACGCCCACGCCTGCCATGTGGGAGCATGGCTCGGGTTAGCCTCAACTCCCTTCCCAAATAGCTCCCTCGCCCTCTCGTAATTGCCAAGCCTGCTCTCCATCAACGCCCATGCCTGCCATGTGGGAGCACTGCTCGGGTCAGCCTCAACTCCCTTCATGAAAAGCTCCCTCGCCCTCTCGTAATTGCCAAGCCTGCTCTCCATCAACGCCCATGCCTGCCACACAGGAGCATGGCTCGGGTCAGCTTCAACTCCCTTCATG
>DAOUCW010000009.1:0-3618 GCA_034431695.1 Anaerolineae bacterium
GAGTAGCAGTGCTAAAATGAAAAAGCTCATCGGCCTTTTCATCCCTTTACCTCCTCATTTGTCTCCACCGAATCCGGGTCGGGAGGCAACCGGGAAGCCTCCATCCTCCAGCCCTTGCCCGAACCGGAAGGCCGGGTGCGATGAAGCCAGGCTTATTATAAGTCCGGTGGCTTGATTCAGGCAAATGGTTTTCCCTGCAGAAGGAGCGCGCTTACCGCCATCGTTTTTGAACTTTCTCACGCTTCTTGTCAAATAAGCCCGCTGATCTTATAATATCCCCGGAGGGGATTATGGGGACCAATCCGTGCGAAATCAAGCGCAAAATCTTTGGTGTTGTCCTGGAAAAAGCCCGCACAAGGGCGGGGAAAAGCCTCAAGGAGTGCGCGAAGGCCATCGGAGTCCCCCCTTCATATCTGGCCGGAGTGGAAAGGGGGGAGAAGGACCTGGATCTGGTTCAGCTGGAAGTTCTGGCCCGCTTCCTGGGCCTGTCTCCTCTGGAACTCTGGGAGGGCGAATTTGGAGATTCCCCGGCCGGACCTTCTTTCCCTCCTCCCGAAGATGCTGTAAAAGTCAGGCGCAAGATCATCGGCCTTCTGCTGGAAAAGGCGAGGATTCAGGCGGGGAAGAAGCTTTCGGAAGCGGCCAGGCTCCTCGGAGTATCGGCCCGCACCGTAAAAGCCTACGAGAGCGGCGATAAACCCATACCCCTGCCTCACCTGGAAATTCTGGCCGATTTCTACGGCGTTGACAGGGAATTTTTCCTCCAGCAAGCCCTCTTCGGCGAGGACGAAGAGCTGAGGAAGCAGGTTGAAAATTTCCTCAAATTGCCGGAGGAAATACGCAGATTTGTGGCCAACCCCTCAAACGTGCTTTACCTCAGATCGGCCCTTCACCTGAGCAGGTTATCCACCGAGGCGCTGCGGGAATTTGCTGCCAGCTTGCTGGATATAACCCTTTAGGAAGGGAAGATGGTCAGGGAGCAGTTTTTTGAAGTCCTCAAGGCCCGCAACCTCAGGGAATATCTGGAGCGATTTCTGCCCCTGGTTGTGGAGGCAGTGGGGGCAGAAGGAGGCTCCATCCTGGTGGTCTCAGGGGAAAAGGTGGTGGTGAGGTGGGGGAAAATCCCACCGGAAGCCAGCACCATCATTGAAAGCTGGGAGAAGAAGATAGCCGAAAGGCTGAGGGAAGGTGTATCGGGATTTTCGTGGAAGGAGCCGCTCCCCATTGCCGAAATGGCTCTTCCGGGCAACGCC
The DNA here is from genome assembly GCA_034431695.1 of Anaerolineae bacterium. Classification (GTDB taxonomy): domain Bacteria; phylum Chloroflexota; class Anaerolineae; order SpSt-600; family SpSt-600; genus SpSt-600. Next base: position 1,254 of record DAOUCW010000009.1, read on the forward strand.
GGCCGCCTCTACAACCTCCCCATCCTCTCGGCAAACATGGTCGCCGGTGCCCTGAGCCTGACGGGAGGCCCCGATTACAGGCTTTCACCTCAGGCCAGGCAGAACCTCCTGGCCCTCCTCCAGCCCCTCAACCTGACCCTGCCCCTATACCTGAAGCTTGACGCTGCCCAGCGAAGGGTTGAGCACCTGGAGTTCTTCTTCCAGATGAGCCAGCACCTCGTATCCACATACGACCTGAACAAGTTGCTTCTGGATACGATAGAGATAACGAGCTTCGTGCTGGACGCCATGGCTGCCTCCCTGCTCCTGGTGAAAGAAGGCACCGATGAACTGGTGCTGGAAGTGGTCTACGGCCAGGGAGGGGAAGCCGTCCGGAGAGTGAAGGGGAAGCTCGGGGAGGGACTGGTCGGATGGGTGGCCCAGAACGGGAAGCCCCTCATCGTGAACAATGTGGAGAACGACCCCCGCTTCAACCCTCAGGTTGACGCCCGGACGGGCATCCTGGCCCATTCAATTATCTGCGTGCCCCTCCAGATAAAGGGCCGGACGATAGGGGTCCTTGAGGCCATCAACAAGCGCTCGGGCAACGGCTTTGACCAGGAAGACCTCAAGATCCTGAGCACGATTGCGGCCCATGCAGCCATAGCCATAGAGAACGCCAGGCTCCACCTCTCCCTGCGGGAGGAGAGGGACAGGCTCCTCCGGGTGCAGGAGGAAGTCAGGCAGGAGATCGCCCGCAACCTCCACGACAGCACCCTTCAATATCTTTCGGCCATATCCATGGGGCTCGAGCACCTCAGCCGGCTCCTTGAAGTCAAGCCTGAAGCGGTGAAAGCGGAGATTGAGGCCCTGTCCAGAATGACCAGGCAGGCCATAAAAGAGACGAGGTTGCTCCTGTTTGAACTCCGCCCCCTCATCCTGGAGAGCCAGGGCCTCATCCCGGCCTTGAAAAATTATGTAGAGCAGCTCAACAGCACCGGGAAATTCCTCACACGCCTGGAAGTGGAAGGGGTTGATAGGCCCCTGAGGAAAGTGGTGGAGCGCAACATCTTCTCCATAATCCAGGAAGCCATAAACAATGTGGAAAAGCACGCGAAGGCCAGAAACGTCTGGATCAAAGTGGCCGCCGACGGCAATTACCTATCCGTCAGCGTCACCGATGATGGGGTGGGCTTCAATGTGAAGGAAGTGCTCAGCAGGTATTCGGAACGGGGGAGCATGGGCTTATACAACATGCAGGAGAGGGCGAAGGCCATCGGCGCGCAGCTTTCCATAAGGTCCAATCAGCAGGGGCCGAACAGAGGCACCACCGTATCCCTCCGGCTCCCCCTTTCCATCGCCCTTGAATCAGGGGAGGAAAAGGAGGAGTAAGCTCTCCCTGGTCAGGACGAAGGCTTTCCCCCCGCCCTCGTCCACCGAAAAATCCACGATCTCCAGGGGTTTCCCTTCACCGATGATGAATTGCCTCACCAACTTCCCCCTTTTGTCCAGTTCCACGATCCTGCCCTGGCCCGAATCGGCCACGTAGAGGGAGTATTGGGGCCTTTCCAGGTCCTCCTCCGGGAAGGTGAAGATGGCCGAAGGGCTTGCCAGGGGCTTATCAAGCTGCTCCACCTCAAAGGGGACCTGAGCTCCGCTCATGAACTTCAGGATCCGCCCATCGGCCAGGAGCAGGTAGATATATCCATCAAGGGCAAAATCCTTAACCCCCTCCATCCCGATGGCCTGGGGGAAATAAGGCGTCGGGGGAGAAGGATAGCCCCTCTCCCCGGGCATATACCGCCAGATCTGCCCCCTGTTCCTGTCTAAGATGTAGAGCCTCCTGTCCAGGGTCTTCAGGCGGTCGGGGTAGGAGAAGCCCGGGACAAGGGCCAGGTGGTGCATGGCCCCCCAGGGAAAAGTCAGGCCGTAGAGGTTGGCGGAAGAATCAAGGACCAGGATGCCCTTCTCGGCTCTGGGCTGGGCGACGGAATAGGAAGCCATCCCGATGAGCTCCCCCACCACCGCATCCTCAACAACCTGCCCTCTCTGGAGCAGAACCGTGGGTCTTTCGGGGTTGGTCAGGGCATCCCCCACTTCGTTGAGCTGATAGAGATAGAGCCTGTCGGTTCCCGCATCCAGGATGTAAATGTCCTTCCCGTCCTCAATGATGTTGCGGGGGTCGGCTTCAGGGCCAAAACGGAGGAGCGTCACCACGGGGAAGTTGCGGACTATCCTGTAAGTCTGGTCGTATTGCTCCTGGTAGATCTTCTCCACTTCTTTGAGCTGAGGGGCTTCCGGGCGGAGGAGGCGGGCTTCTTCTATGGCTCTGGCCGCTGCCCTGAGGGCCTCGCGCCGGGCTGATTCATCCGGAGCGGAAGAAGCC
>DAOUCW010000010.1:0-6372 GCA_034431695.1 Anaerolineae bacterium
GTAGTTGACAAATTTGCGGATCTCTTCCTCAAGCCCGTAATCCTGCTCGTTCACGGCTCATCCCTCCCCGCGCAACCGCCTGATGGCTTCATCAACCGTTATTTTACCCTGGGCGAGCTCTTCCAGAACAGCTTTCCGCTCCTCCGGAGTCAGCTGGGGTTCCTCCTTCACCTCGTAGCCCAGGGCCCTTATCACCTCAAGGAGGCGAGCCCTGGCGGTGGGGTAAGAGATGCCCAGCATCTCCTGGACCCTGTTGAGCTTGCCCTCGCACCGCAGGAAAATCTCCGCAAACTGCATCTGCTCCGGCGTCAGGCGGTAGAACCGGCCGAGCTCAAAATTTCCCTCCATCCTCGTCCCGCAGCCCGGGCACTCCAGCACTCTGACGATCATCTGCGCACCACATACAGGGCAATTCCCTATGAGCCTCCTCATCTCTGCCTCCCCCATCTGATGCTGAATGGATTATAGCCCATGCGCTCAATTTTGTCAAACGGTGCTTCACGAATTTTAACGGCGGGTTCAAAAATTTTGGCTACCGGGCGGCCGGGGCAGGATTTGCGCTGCCCTCAGCTTACGGGGATAATTGGTCCTGAACTCTCCTCAAGGAGGCCGGCCATGAGGGTCTACATTTCGTGCGATATGGAAGGGATTTCAGGGGTGGTGAACCCCAACCAGGTTGGGGAGAACAGGGAAGAATACAGCCGCTTCCGCAAGCTCATGACTATGGAGGTCAACGCCGCAATAGAAGGGGCGCTGGAAGGCGGCGCCACCGAAATCCTGGTCAACGACGCCCACGGCTCCATGGATAACATCCTGGTGGAGGAAATCCACCCCAGGGCCCGCCTCGTGAGCGGCTACCCGAAGCCTCTTGAAATGATGGAAGGCATAGATGGCGGATTTGATATGGCCTTCTTCATCGGATATCACTCCCGGGCGGGAACGTGGGCGGGCGTCATGGACCACACTTACATGGGCAGAATTGTCTACAATGTCCATCTGAACGGGAGGCTCGTGGGAGAAGTTGGGCTCAATGCTGCCCTGGCAGGAAGCTTCGGGGTCCCGATCGGCCTCGTCACCGGAGATGATAAGGTGGTGGAAGAGGCCAGGAGCCTCCTGGGCGAAATCCAGACCGTGGTGGTGAAGGAGGCTGTAGGACGATATTCTGCTCGCTGTCTCCCTCCGGCCGAGGCCCGCGAGAGGATAAGGAAAGCTGCAGCCACTGCCCTGAGAGAGGGAGGAAAGCTTTTCCGCCCGGAGAGCCCTTGCACCATCAGGGTTGAATTCATAAACAGCGCCTTCGCCGACCTCGCCGAACTCATCCCCGGAGCGCGCCGGCTGGATGGACGCACCCTGGAGTTCACCCACAGCGATTACGTGACCGTCTACAAGGCCTTCAGAGCTATGATCGGCCTGGCGAGGATAGCCCTGCGCTGACCCACCCTACCTGGCCATCCCGCACAGATGCCTGAGGATAACTATGGCAGCCTCCTTATCAAGGGGTTCATTGTTGTTACCGCACTTGGGGCTCTGGATGCAGGAGGGGCAACCGCCATCGCAGGGGCAGTTAGCCACCAGGTCCAGCGTTACCTCTAAGAGGCGGTGCAGGAGTTCAAAACCCTTTTCGGCTATGCCAACTCCGCCGGGGAAAGCATCGTAAATGAAGACCTGGGCCTTCCCGGTATCGGGGTGGCATGGCGTTGAAAGCCCTCCGATGTCCCACCGATCGCACATGGCAAACAGAGGGAGCATGCCGATGGAGGCATGTTCCACGGCATGGAGGCCCCCATGCCAGTCCAGCCTCTTAGCCCTGACCTCCTCCAGGGCTGCGCGGGGCAGATCAAACCACAACCCCACCGTGTCAAAGACAGTTGGAGGAAGGTCCAGAAATTCCACCCCGATGGTGGCTTCGGTGTATTGGCGGACCTTCTTGTAAGCGATCACCTGCTGGTATACCCTCAGGTGGCCCAGGTAAGCCATCACCCCGTTCACCTCGCGGTGCCTGAACGACCTGATTATGCTGACTTCGTTTATCTCCCTGGGCTCGGTGTAGTAATCCACATCCACAGGCTTCAGGAGAGCAACCCCTTCCTCCAGGTCCAGGTCCGTGACCAGGTAGGTTTCCCCCTGGTGCAGGTAAATGGCTCCCGGGTGAGCACGGTATGGGGCGGAGGATGCCTCAATCTCCTCAAGGACCGTGCCCCTGGTCTGATCTATCAGCCGGACGCTCTTGCCCCCAACTGAGCGCAGGCTCACGTATTCAGCAGGGTAATCCCGGAGGATGTAGAAGAGGCGTCCGTGGCGGTTCTGGAGAACCCCGTTTTTCTCCAGCTTCTCCACTGCGTCCCGGTAACCAGGCCCGAAGAGGCTCTCATCGGCGCTTTCCAGGGGGCGCTCGTAGGCTGCGCAGGCCAGGTGTTGCTCCAGGATGTAGGGGTTGTCGGGATCTATGAGGGCGTTCTCGTGGCTCTTCCCGAAGAATTCCTGGGGATGCCGCATGAAATACTGGTCCAGGGGGTTATCAAGGCCTATGAGGATGGTGAGGGCCCGCTTGACCCCCCTCCCTGCCCTTCCCGCCTGCTGCCATGTGCTGGCGATGGTCCCCGGGTATCCCACCAGGACCGTTGCATCCAGGGTTCCTATGTCTATGCCCAGCTCAAGGGCATTGGTGGCAGTGACGCCCAGGAGTTTGCCCCCGAAGAGTTCCCGCTCGATCTGGCGCCTCTCTTCGGGCAGATAGCCGGCGCGGTAAGCCCTTATCAGATTGATGAGTTCAGGCGCATCGCGGGAGAGGGCCTCCCGCGCATAGCGCAGGATGAGCTCGGCCACTTTGCGGGCCTTAGTGAAGACGATGGTCCTTATGCCCTGCTTTATCATCTCCACGAACAGAGCAGTGGCCTCGGAGTTGGGGCTGCGGCGGATGGTGCGGGCCTGGTCAATGAATGGAGGGTTCCAGAAGACGAAATCCCTCGCCCCCCGGGGAGCTCCATCGTCCTCTATCACCGTCACGGGAAGGCCCGTGAGCTCCTGAGCGTGTTCCTGAGGGTTGGCTATGGTGGCGGAGCACAGGATGAAGGTGGGGCTGGAGCCGTAGAACTGGCAGAGGCGCCTCAGCCTCCTGAGGACGCAGGCCACCTGGGAGCCGAACACTCCGCGGTAGACGTGGGCTTCGTCAATCACCACGAACTTGAGGTGGGTCAGGAAAGAGCTCCAGAGCCTGTGGTTCGGTAGGATCCCGACGTGGAGCATGTCGGGGTTGGTCAGGATTATTGAGGCAGTTTTCCGGATCCTCGTCCGGGCCGACTGGGGTGTATCGCCATCGTAGGTCCCGAAGAGGATTGGGCTGAAGCGGGTGAGCTCGGCCAGGCTGCGGAGCTGATCCTGAGCCAGGGCTTTGGTGGGGAAGAGGTAGAGGGCTCTCGTCCTGCGATCCTGGAGGATGGCTTCCACGACCGGGATGTTGTAGATGAGGGTCTTCCCGCTGGCCGTCCCGGTGGAGACTATGACGTTTTCGCCCCGGCGGATGGCGTTTATGGCCTGAGCCTGGTGGGAATAGAGGGCTTTTATCCCCATCTCCTCCAGGGCTTTCTGGATGACGGGATGCAATGGCCTCTCCAGCTCCCCGTAGCGGGCTTCCCGCTCGGGGATGCGCTCAATGTGGACTATCTGGCCCCGGTAAAAGGGCGCTCTGGTTATCTGCTCCAGGAAGGAAGGAGAATAGGCCATGGCACCCCCCTTTTAGGATAACACAAAAGGGGGCAAATGCAAGCTTCTTGGATGCGAGGGGACCTTTGCTTAAGCCGGGAAATTGTGTTAGAATTAAAGCGACTCCTGCCAGAAAAAGCGATAAAATGGAGCTCGTGGACTCTCACACACATCTGGATTTTCCGGAGTTCGACCCCGACCGGGAAGAGGTCCTGAAGAGGGCGTGGGAAGCGGGTGTCCGCCTCATAGTGAACGCTGGCACCGATGTTGAATCAAGCCTGGCCTCCATCTCCCTGGCCGAAAGATACCCCTTCATCTACGCCTCGGTGGGCCTGCATCCCCACGACGCCAGCTCTCTTGATGGAAAGGCCCGCCAGGCCCTTGAGGAGCTCGCCCGCCACCCCAGGGTTGTGGCGATCGGAGAGACGGGCCTTGACTACTACCGCAACCTCTCCCCGAAAGGGGCCCAGCGGGAGGCCTTCGCCTTTCACCTGGACCTCGCCCGAAGGACGGGAAAGCCCGTCATCATCCACAGCCGGGAGGCCCATCAGGAGACGATGGATTTCCTGAAGGAGTTTGCCCGGAACCCGGGGAAACTTTCCCCACCGTATGGGGTAATGCACTGCTTCTCGGGAAGCCTGGAGATGGCCAGAGAAGCCGTTGAGCTGGGTTTCTTCATCTCGGTGGCCGGCCCTCTGACCTTCCAGAACGCCCGGAAGCTCCCCGCTGTAGTCAGGGAGATACCCATTGAATTCCTGCTCATTGAGACCGATTGCCCTTACCTTGCCCCACACCCCCTGAGGGGAAGGCGAAACGAGCCCGCCTACGTGCGCCTGGTAGCCGAAGCTGTGGCTGAAATAAAAGGGCTGAGCCCGGAAGAAGTGGGGCGAAGGATGCTGGAAAACGCGGTGAAACTGTTCCGGCTGGAAGAAGGAGGTAAAGATTGAAGGTCCTGCCCTTCTTGGAGGTGATAAGAAAAGAGCTGGAAAAAGTGGAAGAGCTCATATTTTCGGAGATAGACCTGAGCTACAGGCCGCTGACCGATTCGGTAGAAGCGATCCTCCGAAGCGGTGGTAAGCGCCTCCGACCCGCCCTGACCATCCTGGCTTCAAAGCTTTACCCCTCCGACGGCGAAAAGCCTGTGCTTGCGGCGGCCGCGATGGAACTCCTCCACACTGCCACCCTGATCCACGATGACCTCATAGACCAGTCTCCCACCAGGCGGGGAACTCCAACCCTCAACAGCCTCTGGCCTCCGGCCGCTGTGGTGCTGACCGGAGACCACGTCTTCGCCAGAGCTGCTTACCTGGCTGCCATGACCGGAAGTCCGAGGGTGGTTGGGATATTCGCCCGGGCCCTCAAGACGATATGCGATGGCGAGATACGGCAGCTTTTCGGGGCTTTCGGGTGGCCCCAGGATTACAGCGACTATTACTTCCGGATCTACGCCAAAACTTCCTCCCTCTTTGAAGCCTCCGCCGAAATCGGTGGAGTTCTGAGCAATGCCCCCGAGGAAGCCATCCTGGCCCTGAAGGAATACGGGAAGAACCTGGGGAATGCCTTCCAGATCGTGGACGATGTGCTGGATTTCACCGGGGATGAGGAGACCATGGGCAAGCCTGCCGGAAGTGACCTGCGCCAGGGCATCGTCACCCTGCCCGTGCTCTACTTCGTGGAAAGCGGAGGCGATGAGAGCCTGGTGGTGAGAGCCCTCAAGGCCGGGCCGGAAGAGAGGGCGAGGGCAGTCAGGGAGCTGGTGGAGAGGGTCCGGAACTCCGCAGCCATAGAGCTTTCCATAAAGAAGGCCAGGGAATTCGTGGAGAAAGCCATGGAAGCCATCTCCTCCCTGCCCGAAAACCCATATCGCGCTGCCCTGGTGGCCCTGGCCGATTTCGCTGTAGAGCGAAACTACTGAGGGATGAGTTCGGACTTAGCGGTTATAATAGTAAACTGGAACGTATCGGCCCTCCTCAAGCGCTGCCTTGAGAGCCTGGAGAAATCCAGGGATATATCTTTTACCTCCTCCCCTGCCCGCTACCGGGGCGATGTGACCGTGGTGGACAACGCTTCCTCCGATGATAGCGTGGAGATGGTCCGCACCCTTTTCCCCTGGGTCCACCTCATCGCCAGCGATGTCAACCTGGGATTCTCCAGAGCCAACAACCTGGTCATGAAAAGCCGGATCATGGAAGACCCTCCCTCCTTCTTCCTCCTCCTGAACCCCGATACGGAGGTATCGCCCGATGCTCTCTGCCTCATGCTGGACTACATGGTGGCCAATCCGGAGGTGGGGGTGCTGGGGCCAAAACTGCTCAACCCCGATGGCACCGTCCAGCCCTCAAGGCGCCGCTTCCCCTCGCTCCTCACCGCCTTCCTGGAAAGCACCATCGTCCAGTGGCGATTGTGGAAAGACAATCCCATCCTCCGCCACTACTACATGGCCGACAGGCCCGACGATGAGGTCCAGGAAGTGGATTGGCTCACCGGAGCCTGCCTGATGGTCCGGCGGGAAGCGGTGGAAGCTGCCGGTTTCCTTGACGAGGATTTCTTCATGTATTCCGAGGAGCTGGACTGGTGCCGGAGGATCAAATCCCTCGGCTTCAGGATAGTCTACTTCCCCCGGGCGACCGTGATCCACCACTCCGCCCGGTCCAGCGAGCAGGTGAAGCC
>DAOUCW010000011.1:0-3231 GCA_034431695.1 Anaerolineae bacterium
ATGCACCCGTCCCCGACCCCCACCAGGATCCAGTCGGGTGCTTTCCAGCCCAGTTGCTCGCATATTTCGTAAGCGGCCGTCTTCTTCCCTTCGGAAAGGTAAGGGTTGTAGGCAGTGTTGCGGATATACCAGCCGTATTCCTTGGAGGCCTCAAGGCACAGGTCAAAGGCCTGGTCGTAAGTGCCGTCAACGGCCAGGACAGTGGCTCCGTAGATTAAAAGCTGAGCTATCTTGCCCTGGGGTGCGTCCCTGGGCACGAAAATTATGCACCTGAGGCCAACGCTGGCCACGAGACCCGCCAGGGAAGAAGCGGCGTTCCCCGTGCTCGCTGCAGCCATGACCTCCTTCCCTAATTCCATGGCTTTGACGATGCCAACAGCGCTTGCCCGGTCCTTAAGGGAAGCCGTCGGCTGACGCCCTTCGTCCTTGAGGTAGAGGCTGGGCATTCCAAGCCTCTTCCCGAGCCTTCCGGCATGGTAGAGGGGAGTCCACCCCACCGTCAGGGGAGGAACAGGGCTATCAGGCTTCACCGGAAGGAGGGGCTTGTATCGCCATATAGTGAGATCGGGGTTTGAAGCCAGCTTTGAGGGGTCCACCTGGCGGGCTATCTCCCGGTAGTCGTAGACCACATCTAAGATGCCTTCATCCCCGTGGTGGGGGCACACATACATGACCTCATCAACGGCGTATTCCCGTCCGCAGAGGACGCATTTCAGGCCCAGCACATGTTTCATCTCCCACCTCCGCAAGCTTCTATGAAAGCTTCAAAGATCCTCGCCATCGGGCGGGTGGAAAAATCCTCGGGGTGCCACTGGACCCCCAGCGCGAAGGAGCCGGCCCTTTCCCTCTCAATGGCCTCTACGAGGCCATCCTCAGCCCGGGCAACGGCCCGGAACCCGGGTGCTACATCTTTAACGGCCTGGTGGTGCCGGCTGTTCACCGTTAAGCGTGAACACTCCAGTATTGAGGCGAGCATGGAACCCGGCTCCACCTCAACGGCATGGGCAGGATGATCGGGAGGGTAATCGGGGCGCATGAAACTGTGGCGGATGGACTCCGGCCTCTGGTGAGATATGTCCTGAAAGAGGGTGCCACCGCAGGCCACATTGAGCACCTGCAGGCCCCGGCATATCCCCAGGATCGGTTTGCCCAGTTCCATGAACTTACGGGTCAGGAATATCTCGGCCCTGTCCCTCTCCCGATCCACCAGCGTCAGCCATTCAGTTGGCTCCTCGCCGTAGAAAGACGGGTCTATATCCCCACCACCGCACAGGAGGAGGCCGTCGGTCGCCTCAGCCAACCGGGCGAGCTCTTCTTCCCCCATCGGCGGGACGATGAGGGGGATTCCTCCGGGCCTCTTAACGGCCTCAACGTAAGAGGGCAACTGCCCCCACATCTTCACCCTGTTGCCGGGGGATAACTCGGCTTCGTATGAGGCGGCGGGCAGAACGATCAAAGGCCTCTTCATCGGACGGCCATCACCAGCAAGATTGAAGCCAGGCCGGCCATCACGGCTCCGAAGTAGAAGGGGGCTGCCGGGGAGAAGACCTGCCAGAGGACGCCGGCGATGAAGCTTGAGGGGAAAGCCATGATGCCGACCACGCTGTGGTATAGTCCGTAGGCGCTTCCCCTCTGAGGGGAGGGGACGAGATCGGCCACGAGGGCCCTGGCAACCCCTTCGGTCAGTCCGTAGTATAAGCCGTAAGCGACGTAGAGGAGCCAGATGTGCCAGGCCCTGAAAGCCAGGGCGAACCCGAGGTATATGAGGGCGTAGGCCATCCATCCCGCTATTATCACCTTCCTGCGGCCAATGCGGTCGGAAACCTCCCCTGCCGGCATGGAAATCAGGGAGTAAAGGACGTTGAAGCCCACCAGCATGAGCGTTATCTGGAGCACATTGAGCCCCACGTTCTGGGCCCTCAGGATGAGGAAAGCATCGCTGGAGTTGCCCAGGGTGAAGAGGATGACCGCAAGGAGGAAGAAGAGGAACCTCCGGTCAAACCCCTTCAGGGAGAAAGTGAAAGGCGCTGATGTTTCCCTCTGGGATGGCCTGATCTCCGTGACAAAGAGCAGGGCGAGGGCCACGGCGAGAAATCCCGGTATCATGGCCAGGAGGACTATGGTTCGGTAGGTCTGCAGGGAGAGGGTCATGGCCCCTTTCTGGCTGAGGTAAACCACCAGAGCGGCCAGGGCTAACCCTGTCACAGCTCCTGCCGTATCGGCGGCGCGGTGGAAGCCGAAGGAGCGGCCCCTGATCTCCAGCGGGGAGGAATCAGCCACCAGGGCATCCCTCGGGGAAGTCCTTATCCCCTTGCCAACTCTGTCGGCGAAGCGTATCAGGAGGACCTGGGGCCAGGAGCTGGCGACGGCCAGGAAGGGCTTGGCTACGGAGGAAAGCCCGTAGCCTAAGACCACCAGGCTCTTCCTCCTTCCGAGCCGGTCGGACAGCCACCCCGAAGCCAGCTTGAGCAGGCTTGCCGTGGCCTCGGCTATTCCCTCAATTAGACCGATGATGGAAGTCTTTACGCCCAGGACGTTGGCCAGGAAGAGCGGGAGGAGAGTCAGGCTCATTTCCGAGCTTATGTCGGTGAGGAAACTGACCACGCCCAGGACAACCACATTGCGGGTGAGGCCGAGAACTCTCTTAGCATTCGCCACCATGGAAGCTCGCTCCTTTTCGGGAGGGATTATAAAGCCAGGGGATTAAACTGTCAAAACCGCCCGGAAAAGGGACGGAGTGCGAGGGTGCCTCCCGGAATTTTGCGAAAATGCGCCAATCATGTTATCCTTTTACCCGAAACGGCGAGGCGGAGAGAAGCCATGGCAGAGGATTTCCTGATCTTTGATGCGCACAACGACCTCCTGCACAGCGCTATCAAAGGCTCCGTTGACATCCTCAAGAGGAACAGCAAAGGCCACTCGGACATACCGAGGCTGCTGGAAGGCGGAGTGAACGCCCAGGTCCTGGCCCTCTTCATCCCCACCGATGAGCTCCCCTCAGGCCCCCTCCGCTACACCCTCCACATGATGGACATCTTCTTCAGGGCCATGGAGGAAAGCAACGGCAAAGTGGTTCTGGCCCGGAAGGCTTCGGACATAAAGAGGGCGAAGGAAGAGGGCAGGCTCGCCGTCATCCTCTCAATGGAAGGAGCCGAGGGGCTGGAAGAGGACTTCTCCGTCCTGAGGATGCTTCACCGGCTCGGGCTGAGGATGGTGGGGATTGCCTGGAGC
>DAOUCW010000012.1:0-10149 GCA_034431695.1 Anaerolineae bacterium
CAATCACCTCCTTTCGCTTGGGATGGGGGGGGTGGGGCTGGGCCCCACCCCGAATTTTTTACTTCTTGGCCTTAACCTTTATGACCTTGGGCTTCACGGTTTCGGCCTTCGGGAAAGTGAGGGTGAGGACGCCGTTTTCGTATTCGGCCTTGGCCTTGTCCACATCCACCTCAATCGGGAGGGTGACGGACCGGCAGAAGGTGCCGCAACGGCGCTCGCGCCGGTAGTAGTTCTCCTCCTTGACCTCCTTCTCCTCCTTGACTTCGGCCCTGATGGTGAGGATATCACCGGTCACGCTCACGTCAATGTCCTCAGGCTTGACGCCCGGCAGCGAGGCCTTGACCACAAGGTCGTTCTCGGTCTCGTATATGTCTACGGCGAAGCCTTCAAAGCGGGAAGGAGTCAGAAGCCCGAAAGGCCTCACGAAGCTCTCCTCCAGGAGGCGATCCATTGCCTCCCGCAGAGAAATCAGCTCCCTGAAGGGCTCCCACTTGACCAGCTCCGGCATAGCCATCACCTCCTTTCCGGAAAGTTTCCGCTTCCATTTTTAGCGCCAGTGCATTAGACGAACGTAAGAGGGGTGTTAGAGTTTTGTTAGAAAAGTGCGCCTTTCGCTCTCTGCATTGCCAAAGCCCCTTCCGGGTGGTATAATTGGTATGGGAAATCCGCAGGTCCAGGAGGAGGAAAATGGTTGAAGTTACGGTGGATAGCATAAGGGTTAGCTTGATATCCCAGCACAGGGTGGTGGTTCTCAAGGAGGTGGGCTCAAACCGCTACCTTCCCATCTGGATAGGCCCCTTTGAGGCCGATGCCATCGCCATCCACCTGGAGGGGGTCCAGGTAGCTCGCCCCCTCACGCACGACCTGCTCAAATCGGTGATCCAGAGCCTCGGTGCCAGGGTAGCCTATGTGGTGGTGGATGACCTGCGCAACGATACCTTTTACGCTCGCATAATCCTGGAGATGAACGGCAACAGGATTGAGGTTGACTCCCGCCCGAGCGATGCCATAGCCCTTGCCGTAAGGGCTAATGTCCCCATCTACGTGGCCGAAGAAGTCATGGAACAGGCTGCCGTCACTCCAGAGGAGGAGATCCTCATCGGGGAGAAGGAAGAGGTTAAGGACGAGGACCTCAAACCCTTCAAGGAGTTCTTAGAGAACCTGGACATAGACGACCTTGAAGGGCTGGAGAAGATGGATTAGCCATGGTGGAAAGGCTTCCGCCCCACAATATAGAAGCTGAACAGTCGGTCCTTGGGAGCCTCCTCCTGGATGGTGAAGCTGTGGTCAAGGTAGCTTCATGGCTTCGCCCTGACGATTTCTACAACAGGGCCCACAGCCTCATCTACCAGGCCATCCTTGACCTCTACGAGCGCCGGGAGCCCGTGGACTTCGTCACCCTGTGCGAGGAGCTGAGCCGGAAGGGGATCCTGGGGGAAGTAGGGGGCGAAGCCTACATAACATCTTTGCTGAACGCTGTCCCCACCCCCATACACCTTGAGCATTATGCCCGGATCGTGGAGAGGACGGCAACCCTGAGGAGGCTCATCTCGGCAGCGGGGGAAATAGCCTCCATGGCCTATGAGGCTTCGGGCGATGTGGAGGAGGTGGTGGATAAGGCCGAGCAGATAATCTTCGGCGTCTCCCAGCGCCGCCTCCGCAGGGATGTATTGCACATAAAGCAGGTTCTGGACGAATACTTTGAACGCATAGAATACCTCCACCGCCACCGTGGTGAATTCATGGGCGTCCCCACGGGTTTCTCCCAGCTGGATAAGCTCCTGGGAGGCCTCCAGAAATCGGATTTCATCGTGATCGCTGGAAGGCCCGGGATGGGCAAATCCAGCTTTGCCCTCTCCATAGCCCACAACGCAGCCAAGCGCTACGGCCAGAGGGTGGCCATTTTCAGCCTGGAAATGTCCGCCGAGCAGGTGGTCCAGCGGCTCCTTGCCGCCGAGACCGGGGTTGATTCTCAGCGGTTGCGCCTCGGACTCATAAGGGATGAGGAATGGCCGAGGGTGGTCCAGGCCATCGGCATCCTCTCGGAAACCCTCATATTCCTGGACGACACACCGGCGATCTCCGCAATGGAACTGAGGGCGAAGGCACGCCGCCTCCACGCCGAGCACGGCCTTGACCTCATCATTGTGGATTACCTGCAGCTAATGCAGGGAGACTCCCGCTCCGAAAACCGGGTGCAGGAGATCTCCTACATCTCCCGCTCCCTCAAATCCCTGGCCAGAGAACTCAACATCCCCGTGGTGGCCCTGTCCCAGCTTTCCAGAGCAGTGGAGCAGCGCCAGGATAAGAGGCCCATCCTCTCGGACCTGAGGGAATCGGGGAGCATAGAGCAGGATTCAGACGTGGTGATGTTCGTCTACCGGGAGGAGATGTATAATCCGGATACGGACAAACAGAACATAGCCGAGATCATCGTGGCCAAGCATCGCAATGGCCCGACGGGCGTTGTCCCCCTTTATTTTCGCAAGGATGTGGCCCAGTTCGTGGAAGTGGAACTCCTGAGGGAAGGGCTGGACTTTGAGATAGGTGAGGGGTATGAAGAACTGTGAGAGAGGGTTCGGAGGTTTCCCGCCGGGAAAGATCCCCGTGGTCCGCATACCGGAGCTTTTCTTCAGCGAGCTTTTCCCCGCAATAGATAACCTCCCGGAGCTCAAGGTCACCCTCTACATTTTCTGGCTCATAGAGCACCGGGAGAACCGGGCGCCTTACGTCAGCTTTGAAGAGCTGGCTTCGGACCCGGCCCTCCTCAGAGCGCTGGATTTCGGGGGGAAACCTCCTGCGGAGAACCTGAGGAAAGGGCTGGAGAAGGCTGTGGCGCGGGGCACTCTGCTCCTGGTGAAAGCCAGCGCTGATGGCCAGGAGCAGGAGTTCTACTTCCTCAACAGCGAGCGGGGCCGCCAGGCCGCCGAAAAAGCTTCCCGGGGAGAACTCCACCTGGAGGGCCTCTCCGGAAAGAAAGTCACCCTGATGGAAGTCCGGCCTACAATCTTCACCCTCTACGAGCAGAACATCGGCCTCGTTTCCCCTCTCATAGCCGAGGAGCTTGCAGAAGCCGAGGCCACTTACCCGAGAGGGTGGATTGAAGAGGCTTTCAAGATCGCCGTGGAGAGGAACATCAGGAACTGGAAATACATAAAGCGGATATTGGAGAGGTGGGCTGCGGAAGGGAAGGACGATGCAAAAGCTAAGCGACCTCCTGAAGAGGACCGTTACAGCTTCCTCAGGAGCAAATACTCCCGATTCATCAAATACTGAAAGCACCGAAGTCTGTCCCTACTGCAAAGGTAAAGGCTTCTTCGTGAAAGACGTCCCGGTAGGCCATCCTGACTTCGGGAAGCTCATCCCGTGCCAGTGCAAGGTGAAGGAGATGGAAAGGAAGAGGATGGCCCACCTCGGGCGGTGGACGAGCCTTTCCTACCTCCAGCACATGACCTTCGAAACCTTCAAACCGGAGGGGGTTGGACTCTCCGAGGAACTTCGCCTCAACCTGAGGCTCGCTTACGAGGCAGCTTTGCGCTTCGCCAAGAACCCGAAAGGATGGCTCCTCATCAAGGGAGGATACGGCTCCGGAAAGACCCACCTGGCCGCTGCCATAGCCAACTACCGCCTCCAGAGGGGGGAGCCCGCCATCTTCATCGTGGTGCCCGACCTCCTTGACTACCTGCGGACAACTTTCTCCCCCGGCTCTGCGGTGGATTACGATGAACGTTTTGATGAAATACGCAATGCCCCGCTCCTGATCCTGGATGATCTCGGGGCCCACTCCACCACTTCCTGGGCCCGGGAGAAACTCTTCCAGCTCCTCAACCACCGCTATCTGGCCCGCCTCCCAACCGTGATAACTACCGACCTGGAGCTGGAGGAGATAGACCCTCGCCTCCGCTCCCGCCTGGCCGACCCCGATTTCACCGAAATTATCACCATAAAAGCCCCGGATTACCGCCAGGCCACTTCCCAGACCGCTTCCTCCCTTTCCTCCCTCGGCCTCTACCGCCACATGACCTTTGACAACTTTGATCTGAGGACCGATGAGGTGGAGTTAGGGCCTGAGGAGCGCCGCAACCTGAGGGAAGCCCTCCGGATAGCGAAGGAGTATGCCCGCAAGCCCGAAGGCTGGCTCGTGATCATGGGGAAGACCCCCGGCTGCGGCAAAACCCACCTGGCTGCCGCCATAGCCAACCACCTGGCCAGCCAGGGCTATCAGGTCATCTTCGTTGTAGTCCCCGATTTCCTGGACTACCTCAGGGCCACCTTCAGCCCCTCAAGCCCCATCTCCTACGACCGGGCCTTTGAGGAGGTCCGCAACGCCCCATTCCTGGTCCTGGACGACCTGGGGACCGAGAGCGCAACCCCGTGGGCCAGGGAGAAACTCTACCAGCTCTTCAACCACCGCTACGTGGCCCGCCTCCCCACGGTGATCACCACTTCAAGGGACCTGGAAGAAATTGACCCGCGCATCCGCTTCCGGATGCTGGACCCGGCCATCTCCACCGTCTTCGTCCTGACCGTTCCGGAGTATCTCAAAAGCCGAAGATGACCCTGGGCGATCGCTTTATCCCGGGAAGAGCTGAAGAGTTCATCCCCGGTGACCCCTTCTGGCCCCCCTTTCCGACGGAGGCGGTCTCCCGCTACGCAAGGGAATTGAGCCCGCCCGGCTCCATGGTCCTGATCCCTTTCTGCTCCAATCCCCTGCTCCCTTTTGAACTCCTGCGGGCTGGCTACAGGGTGTTAGCCGCAAACTTCAACCCCCTGGCCCTGCTTCCGGTAAAAGCCCTCCACGGCCGGTGGGAGGATTTCTCCCCGGCCCTGACCCGCCTTATGGATGCTCCCAGGGGTGAAAGGCCACTCCGCCTCTACCTGCGCTCCCTCTACCTGGTGGAATGCCCCGGATGCGGAGAGACCGTGGAGGCCGATTTCTTCCGCTGGGAGAAGAAGGCCCCTGTGGCCAAAGCCATCCGTTGCCCGAAGTGCGGGACGGAGGGCTCTTTCCCCATCGCTCCGGGCGACCTCAAGCCTCTGGAAAGCCTCAAGGAGAAGGGTCCCGATTACTGGTATGTTCTGGGCAGGCTCTTCCCCCCGGGCGAACTCTCTCCCCCCGAAGCCGAAGACCTCCCCCTCGTCTACACTCCCCGCAACCTCCACTGCCTGAATGCCCTCTTCGTGAAAATTGAGACCCTGTTTCCGGAAAAGTCCTTCCAGGCCCTGGCCCTGAAAGCCGCCCTCCTGATCGCGATGCACCTTTCTCTCTCCCTTTACTCTTCCACCGACTTCAGGAGGAGGCCTGTGCGGCTCCATCCTCCCCCGAATTTTGTGGAGCCGAATGCCTGGAAAGCCTTCCAAACTGCCGCCGAAAGCCTCCGCTCCCTCTTCCGCCCCCTTCCCCTGGCCGAACCGGAGGCTTTCTTCCGGGAGGAGAAGGCGCCCGCACTCCTCCTGGCACCCTGGGGAGTGAAGAGGCTGGAGAAAGAGGTTCCACCTGCCTCCGCTTCAACCCTGATCTTTGAACCTCCACCTCTGGACAGAACCTGGTGGGCTCTCCACTTCCTCTGGACGGGATGGCTCCTTGGGCCTCAGGCGGCCCAGCCCCTTCGCCCCCTCGCCCTCAGGGAAATTTTCGGCTGGGACTGGTATGAGGAGACGATGAGGCAGAGCCTGGCGAAACTCATGAGGCTCCTCAGGCCCGGAGGTTTTGCCGTCATCCTGGGCCAGGATATTCCCCCCGTTATGGCTGAGTGCCTCATCATGGCCGGGGCCGGCGCCGGCTTCCTCCCCGAAAGCTTCTCCTTCCGGGAGAAAGATTCAAGGCTTGAAGCCAGGCTCGTATTCTCAAACCCGAAGGCCCCTGCCGTCACCAGGGGTGACGAGGAAACCCTCAGGGAAGCCATCCTGGAAGTCCTTGAATACTGCGGCGAACCCCTTCCTCCCATGATCCTTCGCCTCCTCACAGAATGGTGGCTGACATCCCGCAAGGCCTGGAACTGGAGCGAGTGGAAGCGGGAGGAATTCCGGAGGCTCCTGGATGAAACGGTGACATCCCTGACCGAGAAGGGGAAGCTCAAGCCCTGGGCCGGCGGCAAGCTCCTGGGCCTCCCCAACTACCCCGGTCCCTTCACCCCCCTCAGCGATCGGGTAGAGCTGGAAGTCCTGAAGATCCTCCAGGAAAAAGGCTCCGTAACATTCCGCGAACTTGAAGATCGCCTCTACGCTGAATTCCCCGGCCCTCTGGTCCCCGGGACCGATTTGCTGAAGGAGTGCCTCAGCTCTTACGGGGAAGAAAGAGGAAGTGAGTGGCAACTGCGCCCGGAAGACAGGCCCGAAAACAGGGAGAGGGACAGAGAGGAGCTGATGGCCATCCTGCGGGACCTGGGGGGAAGGCTTGGGTTTGAGGTCAGGGAAAGCGGCAGGGAGCCTTTTGACCTGGTCTGGGAGGATAGAAGCGCTTCCGGAGACACTGCCGGTGTTATCGTGGGCTTGTCCTCCGGCTTCGTGGTGGAGAGCACCGCCGCCCTAACCGGGCTTTTCCTCCGCCACTTCGCCCCGCCCCTTCCCAACTCCTACATCGTGATTCCCGGCGGCAGGGCCTCCCTGGTGTGGTATAAGCTCAGGAAAATGCCCCTCTGGGCTTCCCTAAGGGGCTGGCAGTTCATCAAATACCGGCACCTCAGGAGGCTGGCCACGGAGAAAACCATTGACCGCTACAGCCTCCAGAAGATCATCGGTCTGGACCCTGTGGTGGAGAGGCCGGGAGCGCAGCTCCCCCTTTTCCCCTCACCGCCTTAGCTTTGCTTCGCCAGGCCTTTTGTGTTAAACTATAGTCGCTATCAGGGCTCAAGGGGGGAAAATTGCTTCGCTTCAGTGCCAATGGCCTTGTCTACTATAGCCTCCCTTCCTTTCGCGATATAACCTGTGCCTTCTTCACTCGCCTGGGCGGAGTGAGCAGGCCTCCCTTTGATTCCCTGAACGTTGGTCATACCGTCGGTGATGACCTCAGCGCTGTGGAGGAGAACCACCGCCGCATATTTGAAACCCTGGGCATTTCACGGAGCCAGATCGTTACTGCCCGCCAGGTCCACGGCCTTGAGGTGGCCGTAGTGGATGAAAAGCACAGGGGGAAAATCATCCCCAATACCGACGGCCTTGTAACCTCAACGTCTGGCCTCTTCCTCATGCTGCGCTTCGCTGATTGCGTGCCGGTGGTCCTGTATGACCCCGTGAGGAGAGCGGTGGGATTGCTCCATGCGGGGTGGAAGGGGAGCATAATGGGGATTGCCTTCAGGGCCATTGAGCTCATGCGGGAAGCTTTTGGGTCTGAACCGGAGGAAATCCTGGCGGGGATAGGCCCTTCCATAGGCCCCTGCTGCTATGAAGTTGGGGAGGATGTGGCCGAGCTCGCCCGGGATTTCTGGCCCGATCCCCCCCTGATCCGCACTCCTCAGGGGAAGATGCACCTTGACCTCTGGGAGCTCAACAGGCGCTGGCTCATGAGAGCAGGCGTGAAGGCGGTTGAGCTGGCCGGATTGTGCACGTATTGCCGGAGCGATGAGTTCTTCTCACACCGGGCTTCAGGGGGCTTAACAGGGCGTTTTGCTGCAGTGGTGGGGCTCAATGGAAGAGCTTGAGATCAGGATAAGAAGGGTAAGGGAGAGAATAGCCGAAGCTGCCCTCAGGAAAAGCAGGAATCCGGAAGAGATAATCCTGGTGGCTGTCACCAAGACGGTGGAGCCGGAGCGCATTATGGCCGCCGCCGAACTCGGAATTGAACACTTCGGCGAGAACAGGGTCCAGGAAGCCCTGGAGAAAATCCCCAGGATAAACTTCCTCCTGAAAAAGCCCGTGACCTGGCACATGGTTGGCCACCTCCAGACCAACAAAGTGCCAAAGGCGGTGAGGTTGTTCGACTTCATCCACTCGGTTGACAGCGTGAGGCTCGCGGTGGAGCTGAGCAAGAGGGCCATCTCCCTCGGCAAGACCATCCCCATCCTCCTGGAGATCAACATCTCCGGGGAAGCCACCAAGTTCGGCTTCCCTCCCGATGAGGTGGAGAGGGCCGTGCCCGAAATCATCGCCCTCCCCGGTCTTTCCCTGCAGGGTCTCATGACCATTGCGCCCATCGTGCAGGACCCCGAGGAAGCCCGGCCTTACTTCAGGGGGCTGCGGGAGCTGCGGGACCGCCTGGCCGAGAAGTTCCCCCAGGCTTCCTGGAAGCACCTTTCCATGGGCATGACGGACGATTTTGAGGTGGCGGTGGAAGAAGGGGCTACCATGGTCCGGATAGGGAGGGCCATTTTCGGCGAGAGGAGGTGAGCCTTTGTCGCCAAGATGGATCCTGTCCAGCGCTGTTGACCTTTTCTTCAACCTCTGGAGTCTGGCCATCCTGGCCAGAGCCTTCCTGTCCTGGTTCGGGATGAGCTACTATCACCCTGTTTCCCGGTTCATCTTCCGCATCACCGAGCCAATCCTGGCCCCACTGCGCAGGGTCATCCCACCCATCGGGATGGTGGATATAACCCCGGCCGTGGCGATAGTGGCCCTCCAGATAGTCAAGGGGGTTCTTCTGGAAATAATCGGGAGGATACTGTGAGGGAGATAAAGTTCCGCATCACGAAAGTGGAGAAGGGGGCCGCCTTTGCGGTGATAGTGGTCCCTCGCGCCAGAAAGACGGAAATAGTGGGCCGTCAGGGCGATGCCATAAAAATAAGGGTTGCAGCGCCACCGGAAAAAGGCAAGGCCAACGAAGAACTCCTCTCCTTCCTGGCCGAAAAGCTCGGAGTGAAGAGGGAGCAGCTGGAAATAGTGGGCGGGGCTTCCTCCCGAAACAAAGTCATCTCCGTCATAGGGATGGAGCCGGACGAAGTTGAGAAGAAGCTGCTCCCTTAGGAAATCCTTCAATGGAGGTAAGCCATGGAGATCAGGAAAGTCGGTGTCGTTGGATGTGGTGTCATGGGCTCAGGCATAACAGAGGTGTGCGCCCGGGCTGGCTACGATGTGGTGGTCCGCGAGGTCAATGACGAACTCCTCCAGAAGGGCCTGACCCGGGTCAAGGAATCCATGAGCAAGGCCGTATCCAGGGGAAAGATGACCCAGGGCGAGATGGACGCAGCCTGGGCCAGGATAAAGGGCACCACTTCCATGGAGGATTTCGCCGATTGCGACCTGGTTATTGAGGCGGTAGTGGAGAACCTTGACCTCAAGAAGCAGGTCTTCGCCGAACTGGACCGGATCACTCCGCCCCATGCCATCCTGGCCTCCAATACTTCTTCCCTGTGCATAACGGCAATGGCCGCTGTGACCAGGCGCCCGGATAAGGTCTTAGGCATGCACTTCTTCAACCCGGTCCCGGTCATGCCCCTCCTGGAGATAGTCAGGACCATCCTCACTTCCGAGGAGACTCTGGAAGTAGCCCGCAAGTTCGGGGAATCCCTGGGGAAGACGATAGTGGTGGCCAAGGATTCCCCCGGCTTCATCGTCAACACCCTCCTCATCCCCTTCCTCCTGGATGCTGTGAGGATGCTGGAATCTGGCTATGCCACGAAGGAGGACATTGACACAGCGGTGAAGCTCGGTCTGAACCATCCCATGGGCCCCCTCGCTCTCCTGGACCTGGTGGGGCTTGACACCACCCTCTACATTGCCGATGCCATGTATGAGGAGCTTAAAGATCCGAGGTTTGTGGCTCCTCCCCTCCTCAGGAGGATGGTCATAGCCGGGAAGCTCGGCCGCAAGAGCGGCGAAGGCTTCTACAAGTATTCCTGATGGCCGGGGGTGGTTCTCATGGACCTCAACCTCACCGAGGAGCAGAAGCTTATCCAGAAGACAGCCAGGGAATTTGCGTGCAAGGAGCTGGAACCCATCGCCTCAAAGCTGGATGAGCTCGGCAAACCGCCGATAGAGCAGTTCCGGAAACTCGGGGAACTCGGCTTCCTGGGCCTCATGGTTCCCCCGGAATACGGAGGCTCCAAAGCCGACACCGTCAGCTACGTCCTGGTGGTGGAGGAACTGTCAAGGGTATGCGCCTCCACCGGCATAATGGTGGCGATCCAGAACTCCCTGGTCTGCCAGCCCATCGCCCTCTTCGGGACGGAGGAGCAGAAGAGGCGCTACCTTCCCGACCTGGCCTCGGGCAAGGCC
>DAOUCW010000013.1:0-3032 GCA_034431695.1 Anaerolineae bacterium
GCCCGGAAGTCCTCCGGCGCACCCTTGGCAAAATGATCTTCACGAGCGAGGGGTGAGCTATGTTCCGCATACTGACCATAAATCCTGGCTCTACTTCAACCAAAATCGCCCTCTTTGAAGGCGAAAACTGCGTAATGAGGGAGGAGATTTACCACCCTCCCGAGGAGCTGCTGAAGTATAAGAGGATCGTGGAGCAGTATCCCCTGCGCCGCGATGCCGTGCTCAGGTTCATGGAGGAGAAGGGTATTGAAATATCCTCCCTGAGCGCGGTGGTAGGAAGGGGTGGTCTGATGCGCCCCGTTGAAAGCGGAACTTACCTGGTAAACCAGAAGATGCTGGATGACCTCATGGCCCCCAAGGAGAGGGAACACGCTTCAAACCTGGGAGCCCTGATAGCTTACGAGATAGCTCAGAAAGCGGGGGTGCCGGCCTTCGTTGTGGATCCTGTGTGCGTTGATGAGTTTGACGATATCGCCCGGATCTCAGGCCTTCCGGAGATAGAGCGCAAGAGCCTCTCCCATGCCCTCAACCTGAAGGCTGCAGGCCGGAGGGCAGGCAAAGACCTGGGAAAGGACTACCGCGAACTCAACCTGGTCATAGTCCACATGGGAGGAGGGATTTCCGTCTCCGCCCACCGCAGGGGGAGGATGGTGGACGTTAACCAGGCCCTTGACGGAACAGGCCCCTTCTCTCCGGAAAGGGCCGGCGGTTTGCCGGTCGGCGACGTCATAAGGATGTGCTACTCGGTCCCGCCATACGATAAAACCCGCTACACTTACGAGGAGATGATCACCAAGATAACCAGGAAAGGGGGGCTCCTGGCCCACCTGGGGACCAACGATGCCAGGGAAGTGGAGAGGCGCATAGCCCAGGGAGACGAGCGAGCCCGCCTCGTCTACGAGGCCATGGCCTACCAGATCGCCAAGGAGATAGGGGCAATGGCTACGGTCCTCAAGGGAGAAGTTGATGCAATAGTGCTGACCGGAGGCCTCGCCCGCTCCGAAATGCTGGTTGGCTGGATAAAGGAGAGAGTTGGCTGGATCGCCCCCATCCTGGTCTACCCGGGTGAGGATGAAATGCTGGCCATGGCCCAGGGTGCTCTGAGGGTTCTCCGAGGTGAAGAGAAAGCGAAGGAATACTGAGCCATGATTTTCAGCCCCATTGATGGCTTGATAATCATTGGCCTCGGGGCCGGGGCTTTCTGGGGGTTCAGCCGGGGAAGCCTCAGGGAATTCATTGACCTGGCATGCCTCTACATCGCCTCCATTGCTACCACCCTTCTCTTCCAGAAACCAGCCCGGTGGCTTGCCCTGCACTTCCATCTCCCCTTGCCTTTCGTGGAAATCGCGGTCTTCACCATCCTGCTGGTAGCTCTCTTCTCGGCTTTCCTCTACATGGCACTTGATCTGCTGAGGCCCCCGAAAGGGCGCTACCTGAGCTTTGCCGACCGGATGGGCGGGATGATCCTCGGGCTGCTTTTCGCCATGCTCCTGATCAGCTTCCTGCTGTTATTCCTGGACTACACCCTGAAGCTCCACTGGTTGCGGTGGGATTCCTACAGGAAGGCGATCGTTGAGGCGAGGGTTGCCTCCTTCGCGGCCCCCTTCGTGGAGGGATTTGGGAGAGCAGTCCTGATGGTGCTCAAGCCTTTCTTCCCCAGAGGGTTGCCCTCGTTCCTGGGTTAAATCCTGTCCCGGCCCCGCGGTGGGGTCCCCGGCTGCACTTCTTTCAGTGGCCCCCAAGCATCGGCACGAAAATCACCCCGAGCATGCTGTGGGTCCGAACCTCCCCGCCGATCTTCTCCACGAGCCAGAGGGTCTGATAGCCCCCTGGAGGCCCCACCGGAATCACCATCCTTCCCCCATCCTTGAGTTGCTGGACCAAGGGCTGGGGGATGTGATCCGGAGCGCAGGTGACTATTATGGCGTCGTAAGGGGCATGTTCCTCCCAGCCGTAGTAGCCATCGGCATTGAGGACTTTAACCTTCCCGTAGCCCAGACGCCTGAGCCTTTCCTCGGCTGAGCGGGCCAGCTCCGGTATTATCTCCACCGTATAGACCTCATCGGTTATCTCCGCCAGGATAGCTGCCTGATAGCCTGAACCGGTCCCGATTTCCAGGACTTTATCACCGGGCTTCAACCTGAGGAGCTCGGTCATGTAAGCCACAATGTAGGGCTGGGATATGGTCTGCCCGTAACCTATGGGGAGGGGGTGATCATCGTATGCTTCATCCAGATACTCGGGGGGGACGAAGAGGTGGCGCGGAACCTTCTCCATGGCCGCCAGGACCCGCTCGTCCTTCACTCCGCGGGCTTTTATCTGCGTTTCCACCATGATGCGCCGCTTCTCGGCGAAGGGATCAACCGGCGTTGGGGAAAGCTGAGGGGTCGGAGACGGCACGCGGCACGAGAGGAGGAGCAGAAGGATGGAAGCCCTCAAAATAGCACCGAAACGCATTCATCCTCCTTTCAGGATTATGGCTCTGCCTCCTGCAGCCCTCAGCAGGCGGTTGTGCACGGCCAGGGCCAACCCTTCCCGGCCGAAATCCCTGGCATATATCTCTTCCACCCCTATGGCATCCAGGATGCGCAGGGATGAGAACAGCCTCCGCGCAACGACATCGGGCTCTTTCAGCGAGCCCAGGACCTGGATGGCGACCTCCAGATCGCCCAGCGAGCTTCTGTCCTCCTCGGCGATGATGAAGCCCCTCTTCATACCCAGAGCGAGGGCTTCCAGGGCCTTCTCCCGGAGGAAGCTGCGCAGTGCCCCGTCTTCCCCGATTACGAGGTAGAGGTTGGCCCTGGGAGCGTAATGCTTTTCCATGAGCCCGGGGGAAGGCCTGGGACCGGCCACCGGTTCCGTCATCAGTTCAACCCTGCCCAATACCCTCTCAAGCTCCTCCTTTGAGAGGCCTCCGGGGCGCAATATGGTTGGAACAGGCCGGGTGAGGTCCAGAACCGTGGACTCAACCCCGATGAAGGTGGGGCCGGCGTCCAGCAGAAGCTCAATCCTTCCGGCCAGGTCCTCAAGGA
>DAOUCW010000014.1:0-1834 GCA_034431695.1 Anaerolineae bacterium
GGATACTCCAGGGGTTCCCTCATGTGCCCGACCACCTCGTCCATGAGGAGGATGACGGGAGTCCGGTATTTCTCGGAGAAATTGAAGGCTTTGATCGTCAGCTCAAAGGCTTCCTTCACCGAAGAGGGGCAGAGGACTATGATGGGGTGGTCGCCGTGGGTGCCCCAGCGGGCCTGCATCACATCCCCCTGGGCCGGGCTTGTGGGCTGGCCCGTGCTGGGTCCGAGCCTCTGGACGTTGACCACCACGCAGGGTATCTCGGCCATGACCGCATAGCCGATGTGCTCCTGCATAAGGGAGAAACCGGGGCCTGAGGTGGCCGTCATGGCTTTCAGGCCACCCACAGAGGCTCCCAGGACGGCCCCCAGACTCGCTATTTCGTCTTCCATCTGGATGAACTTCCCTCCGACTTTGGGGAGCTCGCGGGCCAGAACGTGAGCGATTTCGGAGGAAGGAGTTATGGGGTAACCAGCGTAGAAGCGGCATCCGGCGGTTATGGCTCCGTAAGCGACTGCTTCGTTCCCCTGCATTAACCTAAGCATCTTTGTCTTCCCCTGGAAGTTCAGTGACCACTATGGCGAAATCCGGGCAGTGCCACTCACACCACTTGCAGGCCACGCAATCCTGCGGGCGGGCCACTACAGGGCGCCCTTCCCCGTTGAGGTCAAAAACCTTGGTGGGACAGAAGGCTACACAGAGGCCACAACCTTTGCACCAGTTTTCAAAGATCTTTACCGAACCTCGCTTCTTCTTCGTGGCCATTTCCCCTCCTGTCTGTGGAGACAATTCTAACCATTGAACCGCTCCAAGTCAAATTTTCCACAAGCTGCTTTAAAATTGGCGATAAGGCCTTCCTGCCCGGAGCTAACAGGAGATGCCGGTAGCCCTCCTTTCGCGCTCATCGCTTCCGGATTTGAGATGGGATTGGTCCTCCTCCCGCCGTGGGCGCTGGTGGGAAATCGGCCGCGATGGGTTTCTGCCGGGCTAAGCATTGGTCTTCGCCGGTACGGAAGCTCAGAGCAGGTGGCTTCGGTCGGTATAAAATCAGTTGACCAGTTGGCTTAAAATGGGGTATTATAAAGGCGAAGCTGTTTTATTACCCGAGGGAGGCGAGAAAGCCGGGATCGTTCACAGTAGGACATGAAGGGGATAACTCCCCTGCAGAATTTCCCCTCCCCGAAGTTCGGACCCGAGTCAGGACAAGTCATCTTGCCGTTGCAAATGATGGGAAAATAGCCTCGGTCCTCTGGCGGGTGTGGCACAGGCCTTCTGTGAAAATTGTGGCCGGCAAAGGCCAGAAACCTTGGACGGTTTGTTTCAGTCGGCACAGAGACAGGAGGTGAGCCAGATGCGTTGCCCAAAATGCGGAAACGAGATGACTCAGGTTGGCAATTTCTGGTTCTGTGGACAGGATGGCACAACCATCCCGTTCGCCCTGCCGTCCGACCATCCTTTTGCCAGCCTTATCGTTTCATTGCCCATGCCCCTCGCTTTTTCCGTCGCCGAATTCCTGATGGAACGAAATCCATACATTGCCCTCCATCGCCTCACCGATTCAGCCGAAATCATCACGAGGTTTTTGACCATTGTGGCTCTTAGCGACCTGCTTCGCCAGCGCGGTCAATTTCCGAAGGCCGTCCGGGATGCGCTGACGGAGAAGATTGAGCGGCCAACATTTGGCGCATGGAAGGATTTGCTCAAGACCACTTGTGAAAATCTGCCGGATGAGAGGGGTAAAAAGGGCTGCTTTGTCGCCGAACTCCCCGAATTCGTCCAGAACCGCTGGCTTCCTGCCCTGGGCAGCGGCGAAGATAAGCCGACAGAATCCATCATC
>DAOUCW010000015.1:0-6945 GCA_034431695.1 Anaerolineae bacterium
GGTTGGGTCCGGCCGCAGCGGCGACGGTGAGGGTGGGTAACACCCACCAAGCCAGGAGCCGCCGGTGAGACGAATGGCGGACTAAAACAGAATCGGGGGTACGGCCCCTGCCTCGGAGCCGAGGTGGCGGAACCTGGCAGACGCACTGCGCTCAGGACGCAGTGGGGTTCTTCCCCGTGCGGGTTCAAATCCCGCCCTCGGCACCTCAACGCGGGGTGGAGCAGCGGTAGCTCGCCGGGCTCATAACCCGGAGGTCGCAGGTTCGAATCCTGCCCCCGCTATCGTAATAGCCCCGGCTTCGCACCGGGGCTATTTATTTTGCCCCCAAAGCTTGGCAAATTTCCCCCCAGGCTTTATAATTTACCCCGGCAGGTTCAGGAGGAAACGATGGGAAACCATGTCCTCTACATCGTGATGCGAAGACGCAACCGAAGGGCGAGGAGTAATGGCCTCGGGCCCACGGCTTTTAAAGTGATCGCCGGACTGCTCCTTCTGGCCCTGGCGATGACCGCAGCCTCTTTCTTCCTCCTGGTGGGAGGAGCCGCAGGCATCTACGCCTACTATGCCAGTTCCCTCCCCGATCCAAAAGCAGTGGAACACATCGCCACCGGAAGCTTTGAAAGCACCAAGATCTACGACCGAACCGGGAAGCACCTGCTCTATGAGATCGCCGACCCCTTTGCCGGCTACCGGACCTGGGTTCCCCTGGAGAAGATCCCCATCCACCTCCGCCAGGCCACGATAGCCATTGAGGATAAAAACTTCTACAAAAATCCCGGCATAGACCTGGAGGGACTCGCAAGAGCCATCTGGTATAACCTCAGGGGTTACCCGATCCAGGGAGCCAGCACCATCACCATGCAACTGGTGAAAAACACCGTCATCCCGCCTGAAGAGCGATACAAAAAGACCATCACCCGCAAGATCAAAGAGGCAATCCTCGCTCTGGAAATCTCCCGCCGCTACCCCAAGGACCAGATACTGGAATGGTATCTGAACACAATCTACTACGGCAACCTGGCCTATGGAGTTGAGGCAGCATCGCAGGTTTATTTCGGCAAACACGTGTGGGAGCTGAACCTGGCCGAAAGCGCAATGCTCGCGGCCATCCCCCAATTCCCGGCCCTGAACCCCATTGATAACCCCGAAGAAGCTCGCAAGCGCCAGCACCTTGTCCTGGACGCAATGGTCCGGCAGGGCTTCATAACCCCCGAGCAGGCTGTAGAGGCCAAATACTATACCCCGATCAAGATAAGACCGCTCCGGGAGAAAACCGGCATAATCGCCCCCCACTTTGTCCTTTACGTCCGCAAACTCCTGGAGGAAGAGTTCGGTCCGGACCTGGTCTATAGGGGAGGGCTCAAAGTATACACAACCCTGGACCTTGATTTCCAGCGGCTGGCGGAAGAGGAGGCCCGCAAGCACATTGAAGCTCTGCGCAACGACCCCAGGATTGAGAAGAAGCCATCCAATGCCGCTGTGGTTATAATGCGCAACCGGACTGGCGAAATCCTGGCGATGGTTGGGAGCATTGATTACTGGAACGAAGAGATAGACGGCGAAGTGAACATGGCCATCTCCCCGCGTCAGCCCGGCTCGGCCTTCAAGCCTTTCACCTACGTGACGGCCTTAGCTCAGGGCTTCACCCCTGCCACAATGCTTCTGGACGTCCCCATGTGCTTCCCCGACCCCCCCAATCCGCCATACTGCCCGGTAAATTACGACCGCAAATACCACGGCCCTCAGAGCCTCCGCAACGCCCTCGCCCGCTCATACAACATCCCGGCCGTCTGGACCCTCAGCAAAGTAGGGGTTAAGAACGTCATAAATGTGGCCCATCGGATGGGCATAACCACCCTCAATGCCGACCACTACGGCCTATCCCTCACCCTGGGCGGCGGCGAGGTCACCCTCCTGGACATGGTCTTCGCCTACTCCGTTTTCGCAAACGGCGGCACCATGATGGGGGAGCCAGTCCCGCCGGAAAAACGCCTGCCCGGCTACCGTGAACTCCAGCCGGTGGCTATCCTCCGGGTTGAGGATAAAAATGGCCGGGTCCTCAAGCAATTCACCGCTCCCGAATCGCGCCAGATCCTCAGCCCCCAGCTTGCCTACCTCATAACCCACATCCTCTCCGACAACAAAGCCCGCATTGCCGCTTTCGGGGTTAACAACCCACTGCAGATTTCGCGCCCGGCGGCCGTCAAGACGGGGACTACAGATGACTGGCGGGATGCCTGGGCTATAGGTTACACCCCGCAGATATGCGTCGGGGTATGGGTTGGTAACACCAATAACGAGCCGATGGAACGCATCCCGGGGGCCAGGGGTGCCGCTCCGATATGGCACAACATCATGGAAAGAGCCTATAACGAAGGCCTCGTGGAACGCCTGATAAGCCCCGAACCTGTGGAAAAAGAGTTCAAGCGCCCTCCGGACATCGTGGAGGTGGAGGTTTGCGCTATCTCCGGCCTCCTGCCCAACCCCCACTGCCCCCACAGGGTGAGGGAGATCTTCATAAAGGGGACCGAACCCACAACCTACTGCAACATCCACCAGGTCTTCCTCGTGAACAAAGCCAACGGTAAGCTGGCCACCATCTACACCCCTCCGGAGCTGGTGGAGGAAAGGGTTTACGAAATTTACCCGCCCGAAGCGGCCGACTGGGTCAGGATTGCCGGCATACCCCAGCCCCCAACCGTCTACGATGACACTTACGGGCCTGCCCTCGCCGGAGGAGACGTGGCCATCCTCAGCCCACTGCCCTACTCCTACGTCCGCGGAGTAGTGCCGATAATGGGCAATGCCCGCTCGCCAAACTTCATGCTCTACCGCCTGGAGGTCGGCAAAGGCCTCAACCCATCGGCCTGGAGCCAGATCGGCGGGGACCACTACAACCAGGTGGACAACGGAGTGCTGGAATACTGGGATACTGCTGGCCTGGAAGGGCTCTACACCCTCCAGCTTACGGTGGTTGACCATGACCAGACCATCAAGCGCTCCGCAATTCAGGTTACGGTGGATAACACCCCGCCGAAGGTGGAAATAATCCATCCCGAAGACGGCGATGTATACGTGATGGAGCAGGATGAATGGGTGAACATCCAGGCCCGCGCCACCGATAACATCTCCATGGACAGGGTCGAATTCTACCTGGACAATGAAAAAATCGGAGAGAGCTCCGTCC
The DNA here is from genome assembly GCA_034431695.1 of Anaerolineae bacterium. Taxonomy (GTDB): domain Bacteria; phylum Chloroflexota; class Anaerolineae; order SpSt-600; family SpSt-600; genus SpSt-600. The sequence goes on from DAOUCW010000015.1 coordinate 3,188, forward strand.
CACCTTACAGCTTCAAATGGACCATAAAGATGTCCGACACCATCCCCGTCCCGGGCATGGTGATAACGGCTTCCGTGCCTGTAACCAATCCCGACGGCACTGTTTCCTGGCAGGAGATTCCGATAGCCCAGAGCTCTGTGGAAGGGGGAACCTACAAGCTCGTCTTCTCCAACGGCATGACGATTATCTCCGATACGGCCGGTTACACTGAAACGCACGTGATCCACGTCATAGCCTATGACTCTGCCGGCAATTCCACTCAGAGCGAGCAGATCCGCATAAGTGTGGTGCACGAAAAGAAGGAGAAGAAGGCAGCGCTGCCTTTTGCCGAGATCTGGACGAGAAGGCCCGAGGAGGCATGGCTAAGCAGTTACCTCTACTTGAAGAGGCTGAGCTGACAGCCAGCACCCCCCTTTCCGAAGCCATTGAGGCCTTCAAGGGCTACATGGAAAGGGAGGGGTTCACTCTTAACACCAGGAAGTCCTTCCTCTGGGATTTAAGCCTATTCAGCCGTTACATGGGGAACGACAGGCCAATCGGCACCATAGGCACCCTTGACTTGAAAGGCTTCCTGGACTACCTCCTATACAAGCGCAGAGCTCCATGCAAGCCCAAATCCTATGCCAGGCGCCTCACAACCCTCAAGGTTTTCTTCCGCTGGCTCCGGAAGATCGGAGCGATACCGGAGGACCCTGCCGCCCCAATCCCTCACCGGCCGGCGAGGCCCTCCCTCCCGGAGTTCCTCACCGACGAAGAAATTGAGGCCCTCCTGAGGGCGGCCAACCGCCTTGCTTCCGGCCCGGAATCCGATTACAGACCTCTCCTCCTCTTCCTCCTTCTCCTCAGCACAGGGATCAAGAAGAGCGAGTGCCTGAACCTGCGCCCCGCTGACTTTGACTTCTCCGATCCTTCAAACCCCTCAGTTCTCATCCGCTACAGCAACCCCAGGTTCCAGTATAAGGAGCGAAGGCTTGCCCTTCCCCCTGAGATCGTCCCTATCTTCAGAGCTTACCTGGAGCAATACAGGCCCGGGGATAAGCTCTTTGAGTGCACGGGCCGCAACCTGGAATATGTCCTGCACGAACTGTCCAGGGCGGCAGGCCTCAGCCGCAGCGTTACCTTTGAGATGCTCCGGTGGACGAGAGCGCTCAAGGACTTCAAAGCCGGCATGGAGCCCGAGCACCTCCGCCGGAAGCTCGGCCTGTCCCGAATAAGGTGGGTGGATTTCAAGGAGACTCTGGATAAACTAACCACTGCCCTTTGAAAAAGGAGGTAAACATGCGCTACAAGCTCTTCATCCCCGGCCCATGCGAAGTGGAAGAAGAAGTCCTGGCAGCCATGGCCAGGCCCACACCGAGGCACTACGGCCCCGAATGGATGGAAATTTACAACGAGACCCTCAGCCTCCTCAAGGAAATCTTCCAGACCCGGAACGACCTCTTCATCGTCCCCGCGGCCGGATCGGGAGCCATTGACATGGCCTTCGGGAGCGCTTTCTCCCAGGACGATGCGGTGGTGGTGGGCATGAACGGCTTCTTCGGAGAGAGGATGGCCACCATAGCCCGCTCCTGGGGCCTGAAAGTGGTAGAGTTCAGGGCCGATTGGGGTCGCCCCCTTGACCCCGAAGACCTCAGGCGCCTCCTCCGGGAGCACCCCGAGGCCAGAGGGGTAGCCGTGGTCCACCACGAAACATCCACCACCGTTATGAACCCCCTCAGGGAAATAGCCGAAGTAACGAAGGAGAAAGGCCTGCTCCTCATAGTGGACGCTATCTCTTCCCTGGGCGGTGTGCCTCTCCCCGTGGACGAATGGGGGATAGACTTCTGCATAACCGTGGCGAACAAATGCCTGGAATGCCCCCCAGGCCTGGCTTTCATCTCCGTGAGTCCGAAAGCCTGGGAATATGTGGAGCGCAACGAAAGCCACCATGGCTGGTATCTCAGCCTCAAGACCTGGAAGGAGTATGCCATTAATTGGGCGGACTGGCACCCTTACCCGACAACCCTGCCCACCAACAACATTGTGGCCCTGAGGGAGAGCCTGAGACGCATCCTCAGGGAAGAAGGCCTTGAAGCCCACTTTGAGCGATACAGGAAAGCGGCCAGAGCTGTGAGGGAGGGACTCAAAGCTCTGGGATTTGAAATGCTGGTGGAAGAACCCTTCGCCTCGCCCATAGCCACCGCTGTCAGGATGATGGAGGGCCTTTCCGTCGGGGACCTCATGGGTTACCTGGCGAAAGAGCACGGCATCCTGATCTCCGGAGGGCTCGGCCCCTTTGAGAACAAGGTCTTCCGTGTGGGGCACATGGGCAAGGCTTCCACCAGGCCTTTCCTCCTGGAGTTCCTCTTCGCTGTTGAGGAATTCCTCCGCATCAAAGGCTTACCGGTCCGGCCCGGCCAATCGCTCGTGGGGCTTGCGTGAGATGGTCCGAAAACACAAAGCCGGGGGCGCTTTTGCCCCCGACTTTGTGCTAAGGAGGAGAATCCGGGTTGCTGGCCTTGCCCCCTACACCCCGCTTTCATGATAACACGAAAGAGCTTGCCTTGCTTGACGCAACCCTTACGATTCCCTTACGTTTTCCTTACTCTCCTCAGGCACAAGCCCGGCCCTGCGCTTTATGATCTGGATGGCTTCGCCGATCTGCTTGGAAAGGGGCTTCCACTCGAGGCCGAGGATCTCAAGGCCTGGCTGAACTATGGGCAGGATCAGCTTGTGGCCCGGGGCCAGAGCTACAGCCTCCGCTATCCCCGGGGTCACCTCCCCCATGAGGGAGTGGGGGATGAGGATGCTCAGCGGGGCTATTATGAAATCGGCCTCCCGGACCGAGATCCGGATGGCGTTTTCCCCCGTGGCCCCGCGGTTGGCCTTGGCCTTCATCATCTTATCGGTGGCGATGGCGTTGGTGCCCAGGGCGACTATCTCCACCTCCAGGGGCAATTCCTGCCGCAGCCTGGACACAACTTCGGCTCCGATCCCTCCTCCAAGTCCATCTATTACCGCTATTATCATGGCTGCCACCTTCTCCGGTTTTGGAAGATTTTAATCCATAACTGCAAAAGGTCAACTTCTGGAGGTGCGCTCCCGGTAAGCCTTTATGTAACGCACGGCGAAGGGGTCACGGCCGAGAAGGAGCTCCGTCGCCAGGACGATGGGACGGACTTTCGCCACGTCCACTATGGGGCAATTGACCCCCAGAGCAATGGCTATGGCCAGGAAGGCCCCGTTGATGACTTCCCGCTCGGGCAGGCCGAAGGAGGCATTGCTGGCCCCGACCGTTATGTTGCACCCGAGCTTTCCCCTCACCATTTTTATCGTCTGAAAAGTCACCAGAGCGGCTCTGCTGTCGGAGCTCACGGCCAGGGCGAGAGGATCGGCGATGATGTCCCCCGGGGGTATGCCTGCTCCTGCGGCCCTCTCAAAAATCCGCTCAAGGACTGCGAGGCGTTCTTCCGGGGTAGAAGGTATGCCTCTCTCATCCATGGCCAGAGCGATCACGGCCGTCCCGTAATCCCTGACCAGGGGCAGGACCTGGCGGAGGGAATGCTCATCGCCTTTGACCGAGTTGAGGATGGGCCTGGCCTCCGGCGCAATCTCCCGGAGCCTCTCAAGGGCCGAAGCCAGCGCCCTGGGGTCGGAAGAATCTATGCAAAGGGGGACATCCACAACTTCAAGCACGGCCTCAACGGCCCGGGGCAACAGCTGCAGTTCGTCCACCCCCGCCGCCCCCACGTTGACATCAAGGACATCGGCCCCGCCTC
>DAOUCW010000016.1:0-20621 GCA_034431695.1 Anaerolineae bacterium
GCCCAGGACCATCCACCACTCGGTTTCGGTCCGGCGCAGGAGGTTCTCGGCGAATTTCTGGAAAAGGAGGCCACGGTTGCGAGGGAAGCCCTCATCCTTTGAGGGGTAAATCCTGGTGAGCATGGAGAGAGCCAGGGGGTTGGAAGCCAGCTCCCTCAGGGCCGGGTCTCCCTTTATTATCTGGGAAAGCTTCTGGCCTCGCTCTTCCCCCAGGTAATTTCTTATGTAAAGCTCAATGTCCTCTTCCCCCAGCCCCTGGAGCATGAAAGAAGGGAACCGTCCGGCCAGGGCTTCGTCGTAGAAGCGGCTGGTCATGATGAAGCGGTGGTCCTTATAGCGGTGGAGGAACTGGTCCAGGGCCGGCCTTGACTCCGGCGGCATTTCGTTTAATCCGTCCAGGATGAAGAGGAAGCGCAGCTTTTTCCTGTCCACAAGCTCCAGGATTTCGGGACTCTGGGTGAGGAGCCCTTCCAGGTCATTCAGGTCCTTTATCTCCCTGAGGCCATAAGTGTGGAACTGGTTGAGGACGAGCTCTTCCAGCCGGTGGACTTTGCGGAGGAGGTGGAGGCGGAGGAAAACGGGCACCAGCAGTGGCCGGCGAGTCTCCTCATCGTAGCGTTCCTGGGCCCTGCGGGCCAGAAGCCAGGTCAGGTATTTCACGACGGTGGTCTTCCCGGCACCTGGCTCTCCCAGGAGGATGGCTGATTCCCCCTTTTCCAGGATGGAGATGACATCCTGGGGTTCTCCGGCTGGCCCCCGGCGCAGGAAGGCCGGGAACAGGACTTTGGCCCCGGTCATGGGAATGGCCCTGAGGGGAACGTAGAGCTCGTTCCAGACGGCGAAATCAGGGTCCTCAAGAATGCTCTGGAGGTAACGCTTAACGGGTGGTAGCTTTGCTCTCTTTATCGCTCCGGTGGGAAGGCTCTCAAACTTGAAGAGCATCCCTTTCCAGGCCCAGAAATCGGGGGCTTCCCGGGCCATCCTGTCCACGAAATCGCTCGTCGCCCAGAGCACTATGGGCTGCCGTATGATGGTGGTGGCATCCCGGAAGAGGTTGAGCCAGACCAGGAACTTCTCCTGCTCCTCCTCCGTCAGCTTTTCCAGCCCGTAAACGAAGAAGACGATGTTCTCATACTTCCCCAAAAGCTCCAGTTCCTTGAATCCCGATCTATCGGTCAGGTTGCGCAGGACCCGGACCAGGTTCAGGTCTTCCTCGGTTACCTCCACCGGGTAGAGGTATATGTTCATCTCCCGGAAGCGCTTTTCAAAGTAGCGGAAGAGGCGCTCTCTGAGTTCCAGGTCATCGCACTCGGCGGTGGCGATGCCCCCGAGACGGCTCATCCGGACCATTGAGAGGAGGAGCTTTATCTGCTCCGGAAAGCGCTTCTCAATGGGATCGCTGAAATCTTCCCTGCTCTGTGCCTGGCTCATATCAACCCCTTTTCCCTGAGCAGAAGTTCCACCACAGGGTGGACATCATACCAGTAGTTGCCGTTTGAATACTCCAGAACGCAGAGGGACTGGAGGTATTCCCAGGCGTTCTCCAGGCCCGGGAACTCCTTGAGTTCGTAGACTTTCTTCAGGTTCAGGTAGTCATCGTGGGAGAGGCGCCGGGAGTAATCCTTCTTGAACTCGTTTATCACCCAGTCCACGACTTTGTTGTTTATCCTGGGGATATTGAAGGTGGCACAGTAGAGGCAACTGTCCTGCACCATCTTTACCAGATGACGGGCAACTCCGCCGCTGGCCAGGGCGAGACGCCGCACCACCCCCTCCTCAAATAGTTCGGGGTGAACCCTCCTGTAGACCATCTCCTCAAGCTTGGCCACTCCTTCTTCGTTGACCTGACGGTTCTCCCTCTTGAAGACGTTGAACATGGGGACAGGGTAGGCCTTGTATGGCTCCAGGGCGGGCGAATCCCCCAGTTCATACATCAGGGAGACAGGGGCGGTGTAAATGGCCATGCAATCCAGCAGGGTCAGGAAAGGCCCTTCCTCCCGGAAAACCTGGAGGGCTTCCATCCTCGGCAGCTTGTCCAGATCGTCTATCACCACCAGGATGTTCTTCCCGGTGACTTCCTTCACTTTCCTGATGATGCCGTTGACGAGGTCCCTCAGTTCGGAAGCCCTCTTGCGGATCCGGAAGCGGGTCTCCTCAACCTTCTCCCCCCGGCCCTTGACGCTTATACCGATGAGGGATATGAAACTCAGCAGTCTCCCGAGCCCCTCGCTCGTGCCGACATCCACTTCCGCCTGGAGAGTCTTGCGGGTGAAGGTCTCCACCTCTTTGTTTATCCAGTCCGATACCTTCTGGGCCTCTTCCGGGGAAAGGGCTATATCCAGCTCCTGGAGCTTGCTGTAGAGAGCCACCACTATGGAGAAGGCGATGTCGGTGTAATCAATCCCCTGAAGGTCAAGGATTTCGTTTATGGAATAAGAGACCACCAGCAGGCTGTGGCGCGTGGCCTCGTCCCTTTCCAGGTCCCTGGTCAGGCGGTTCAGCTCGGTGGATTTGCCGCACCCAACATGGCCCGAGAGGATGAACTTGGTGGGTAAACCTTTTTCAGCCCCCCAGATGATCTCCTTTTTGAGGAGTTCGAGCCGCGAGGCATCTTTCTCACGGGAAACGTAGAAACGGTCCAGCTGCTGGTCGTGCAGAGGCATCCGGTAATCGGTGTTGGAGTAAGCGTCAAGGAAGTTGCGCGCGGCAAAAGGGTAAATATTTTCGGCCATCTCCCCTCTCCTGCGCAGATCGTTTGCAGAATTATACCATGCTTTCGCAAAATTCAAAAGTTGACATGGCCTCTTCCAGGCATCGGCTGAACAGGGGCGCGCAGGCTGCGCCCCGGGGGAAAAGCCCTTTCATGGTTTGCCCGTAACCGGCACAATGCTATAATACCTACCAGAGTGCTGGCGGAGGTAAATGTGAGCTTGAACTGGAACCGCTTCCTGATCCTGGCAGCAGCCATCGCCATGATCGTGGGACTTTACATGGCCCTCGTCTTCGCCCCCACCGAAGCCACCATGGGACACGTCCAGCGCATCTTCTACTTCCACGTCCCCTCGGCATGGGTTGGCTTCTTCGCCTTCTTCGTAACTTTCCTCGGAGGCGTCCTATACCTCTGGAAGAGGGACCTCAGGTGGGATCGCCTCGCTCTCTCCTCCGCCGAGATCGGCCTCGCCTTCATGACCATTGCCATCGTTACCGGCTCCATCTGGGCGAGGCCTGTCTGGAATACGTGGTGGACCTGGGACCCGAGGTTGACTCTATCGGCGGTGGTGTGGGTGATATACGGGGCTTACGTGATGCTGAGGGCGATGGTGGAGGATCCAGGCCGCAGGGCCAGGCTTGCCTCGGTTTTCGGGATCGCCGGGTTCGCCTCGGTCCCCCTGGATTTCTTCGCCATCCGGTGGTGGAGGACCATCCACCCCGCCATTTTCACCAGCAGGGGCTTCAACCTCACCCCGAGGATGCTGTGGACCCTGTTCTTCTGCCTGGGGGCTTTCACCCTCTTATACTTTGTGCTCCTGCTCCAGCGCCTGCGCCTGGAGGACCTCCGGGCGGAGCTGGAAAGGCTCAGAGGAGGGGAGTAAATGATCTACCTTTTCGCCGCCTATGCTGTGGTCTGGCTCATCACTTTCGTCCTCGTGCTGAGCATTGAGCTCAGAGGGAGGCGGCTTGAGGAAGAACTGAGAGCCCTCAAGGAGGCCCGGAGGAGAGAGGGATGATAAGCGTAGCAGTCCTGGCAGGGGGGTTGAGCTCCAGGATGGGTTCAAATAAAGCTTTCCTCCCCTGGCGGGGCCGCCCTCTCATAGAACATATCCTCTCCGTGTGCTCCCTTCTCTCGGAGGATGTGTTCGTGGTGGCTAAGGAGCCGGAGCTTTTCGCTTTCACCGGAGCCAGAGTGGTGAAGGATGCTTTCTCCAGGCGCAGCTCCCTGGTCGGGATATATTCGGCCATAAAGGAGGCCCGCTTCCACCACTGCCTCGTGCTGGCGTGCGATATGCCCTTCTTAAACCTGGACCTCCTCCGCTACCTGGCCGCCCTGGCCCCTCATTACGATGTGGTTATGCCCCTCCTGAGGAGAGGTCCCGAACCCCTTCACGCCGTCTACTCAAAGAATTGCCTCGGCCCCATTGAGAAGCTCATCAACGAAAATGAGGACAAGATAATCCTCTTCCTCCCGGCCGTCAGGGTCCGCTACGTTGATGAAGATACTATCAGGTTCTTTGACCCTGAACTGGCCTCTTTTGTGAACATAAATACGCCTGAGGAATGGGAAGAAGCCCTGAAGAAGGAGGGAAGGAAATGGCTCCCATCACAGTAGCGCTCGTCCAGATGGCTCCGAAGGTTTCGGAGCCCGAGGTAAACCTCTCCAGGATGGTGGACTTCATAGAGCGGATAGCCCTGGAGCAGAAGGTTGACCTCATAGTCTTTCCCGAGCTTGCGGTCACCGGCTACGAGTGCGGGGTCCGCTTCACCGAAATGGCCGAGAGAGTCCCCGGCCATGCGGTCAACCTGATTTCCAGGAAGGCTTCCGAATTCAGCGTCCACATCCTCTTCGGAATGCCCATCAAGGAGAAGGTGGAGACGATAATCTACAACGCCGCAGTCCTCCTCGGCCCCGATGGTGAGGTCATAGGCGATTACCGGAAAGTGCATCTGAGGGGAGAAGAGAGGATGATCTTCCGTTCGGGGTTCCGTTACCCCGTCTTTGAGACAGGCCTGGGCATGGTGGGAGTGATGGTAGGGTGGGATCTGGCCTTCCCCGAAGTGGCCCGCTCCCTGACCCTGAACGGGGCTGAGCTGATCTGCGTCCTGGCCAACTGGGAGACCGGCGCCATGGACGAGTGGGAGACTTACGTCAAGGCCCGCGCCTACGAGAATTCCACCTTCGTGGTGGCCGTCAACAGGGTCGGTGGGGATTACACTTATTCGTTCGGCGGGAAGAGCATGGTTGTGGGGCCTGATGGCCAGAAGCGAACCATCATTGACGAGCCCATTGAGGGCTACGCTATTGCCACTCTGGAGCTGGACGAAGTCCGCAAGAGGCGTGAGGAAACCCAGTTCCTCCAGTGGCGCCAGCCCGAAACCTACAGAGCGATTGTGAGGAGGTATTAGCCATGATTGACCTGAGGAGCGATACCGTTACCCTTCCCACCCCTGAAATGCGCAGGGCGATGTATGAGGCGGAGGTGGGGGACGACGTCTTCGGCGAGGACCCGACGGTCAACCGCCTCCAGGAGATGGCAGCCGAGAAGATGGGCAAGGAAGCCGCCCTCTTCGTGGCCAGCGGGACGATGGGAAACCTCGTCAGCATCCTCACCCACTGCGGACGCGGCGATGAGGTGATCCTGGGAGACTGGTCCCACACTTTCCTCTACGAGGTCGGTGGGATAGCGGCCCTGGGAGGGGTCCATCCCAGGCCAGTCCGCAACCAGCCCGACGGAACAATGGCCCTTGAAGACATAGAGGCAGCCATAAGGCCCGAAAACATCCACTTCCCCAGGACCCGCCTCATTTGCCTTGAGAACACCCACAACCGTTGCGGTGGGGCTGTCCTGACGCCCGAATACACCTCCCGGGTGGCACAGCTTGCCCGCCGTTACGGCCTGAAGGTCCACCTGGATGGAGCCCGCATATTCAATGCCGCTGTGGCCCTCGGGGTTGACGTGAAGGAGCTGGTCAAGGACGTGGATTCGGTGATGTTCTGCCTCTCAAAGGGCCTCTCGGCTCCCGTCGGTTCCCTGGTCTGCGGTCCGGCCGACTTCATAGCGGAGGCCAGGCGCATCCGCAAGATGGTGGGCGGTGGGATGAGGCAGGTGGGAGTGCTGGCAGCGGCCGGGATCGTGGCCCTGACCAAAATGGTGGACAGGCTTGTGGAGGACCACGAGAACGCCCGTCGCTTAGCCGAGGGCCTCGCCGAACTGCCGGGGGTCAGGATAGACCCGGAGAAGGTCAGGACCAACATCGTGATCTTTGAGTTTGACCACCCGAAGATGACCCCTCAGGAGTTCACGGCCCGGCTGAAGGAGGAAGGCGTCCTCATGTTGCCGATAGAAGGCAAGAGGATAAGGGCCGTGACCCACTACGGCATAACGGCGGAGGACATAGACCGGGCCTTAGTCATAATGCGAAAGGTCCTGGCTGATTGAGGGCGGTCCTTCCGTTGCTTGCCGGGAGGGGGAGGCCCGCAACCCCCTGGACCGCGCTCCACTCCCGGGGTGTTTTACTTTTTCATCCGCTCTCTGAACCATTCAATCGTAATGCGCAGGCCTTCCTCCAGGGGGACTCTGGGCTCCCAGCCGAGGATTTTCTTCGCCTTGGTTATGTCCGGCCGGCGGAGCCTGGGATCGTCCGGCGGGGCGGGCCTGAATACTATCCCAGCCCTGTTCCCCACCATCTCGTTGATCATGCGGGCCAGGTCTATCACCCTCATCTCCTGGGGGTTGCCCAGGTTCACCGGCTCAACTTCATCGGAAAAGAGGAGCCGGTATATGCCTTCCACCATGTCGTCTATGTAGCAGAAGCTTCGGGTCTGCTGCCCATCCCCGTAGACGGTGAGGGGTTCACCCCGCAGGGCCTGGCCAATGAAGTTGGGGATAACTCTGCCGTCGTCAAGGCGCATCCTGGGCCCGTAGGTGTTGAATATGCGGGCTATGCGGGTCTCAAGCCCGTGATACCTGTGGTAGGCCATGGTCAGGGCCTCGGCGAAGCGCTTGGCCTCATCGTAAACCCCTCTGGGGCCTATGGGGTTGACGTTTCCCCAGTAGCTCTCGGGCTGGGGATGGACGAGGGGATCGCCATAGACTTCGGATGTGGAGGCCAGGAGGAAGCGAGCGCCCTTGGCCCTGGCGAGCCCCAGGGCCTTGTGGGTCCCCAGCGCCCCCACTTTGAGGGTCTGGATGGGATATTTCATGTAATCCACAGGGCTGGCCGGGGAGGCGAAATGCAGGACCGCATCAATGGGTCCGGGCACGTAGATGAAGTTGGTGACATCGTGCTTTATGAAGAGAAAGCGGTCGTTCCCGAAGAGGTGGGCTATGTTGTCGGGCGTGCCGGTGATGAAGTTGTCCAGGGCTATGACTTCATGCCCTTCTTTGAGGAAACGGTCGCACAGGTGTGAACCGATGAAACCCGCTGCTCCGGTTATCAGGATGCGCAATTTCACCCTCCTCTGATGAAGTTTATCTCCACCACCGCCTCGCCTTCAAGGGTGAAACCCAGCCCGACTACCCCTTTTCCCACCCGCACGGGTGCCTGCCTCCGGCCACTGACTTCGGCATGGCCTTCCTTCCACCCCTCCGGGAGCACGAAGAGGAGCGCACCGAACTGGACGCCGGGTTTCTCCATGCGGAACCGGAGCCTCAGCTCCCGGCCAACAGCAAAGCGTTCCACGCCCTTTATCTCCACCCCTCCCTGAGTTATGTGGAAAGTGGAGGAAAGGAGCTGGGGTTCGGGCAGGCAGGGCCTTATGGCCAGGAGGACTGTCTCGTGGGGCTGGTGCCTTTTGAGAGAAATGGGGCCATCGGTTGTGCCGAGGTAGCGCCCGCGCCAGTAATTGTAGAGGTGATAGCGCCCCGGAGGTATCCCGAGTTCCTCCAGGGTCAGCTCCGTGACCACGGTCCGGTCGCTCCAGTTCAGGATCCCCGCCACCCACCAGATCTCCCACGGCCTTTCCAGCTTCATCACCATAATGGAAGGCTGTTCGCGCCTGAAGAGGTCCATGGTCCTGGCGCTTTCGGCGGGGGGTGGGAGGATGCGGCGCAGGTATTTGAGCCTGCCTTTCCTGAGGGAATCCAGGTTATCGCTGTCCACCACGGCCCCGCCGCTCAGGCCCACAATGCTGACCAGGGAGCGGACTTCGTTCAGGACCAGGTTTGAGCCGTCGTCGCGCGTGCGGATGAGAACGCAATCGGGGTCGTTGACCCAGAGGTGGCGGTTTAAGAAGTAGCGGGTCATTGCATTGCGGATGGAATTCTCGGCCGAGGCGGAGGAGAGGTCCCGCCAGAAAGGAGCCCAATCGGGGTGGACGTCCGTCCCGATGCGCATCGCATCAACAATGCCGATGGAAGGCCCCAGGGGGGCACCGCAACCCAGGAGGTAGACATCATCCCCGACGCTCTCCCTTATCGCTTCAAGGCCTTTCCGGACGGCCCCGGCCCTGGTTGTGCGGGGATCGTGCCTGCGGCCAGGCATCGCTCCGGCGAAGAGGAAGTCAAGCTTGAAGAACTCATATCCCCAGCCTCTGTGCAGGGTGGAGAAGAGCTCCTTAAGCCATCTCTGGACCTCCGGCACCGAAAGGTCCAGGCCGTAGCACGGGACACCCCAGTGTTCCCAGGCCAGGACGGGCTCGCCCCCCTCATCCCTGAGGATCCAGTCGGGGTGCTCGCTGAAGAGGGAGGAATTTTCGCCGGCGGCGAAGGGTGCAACCCAGAGGGCAGGCCGGAAGCCGGCTTTCTTTATTTCCTCGGCCAGGAATTTCATCCCGGAGGGGAATTTATCGGGGTTCACATCAAGCCAATCCCCGATGGCCCGCTGGTAGCCATCGTCCACGATGATGTATTCAATGGGGAGGGCGAATTCCCTGGCCCTCCGGACGCACTTCAGGACTTCTTCCTCGGTGTTCTCGCCGTAGAAGTAATACCAGGTGCACCAGCCGGTGAAGGGGCGGGCCTTCCTGGCCTGCATCTTCTCTCCCCAGAGGGAGGCGTAAACCTCGGCCAGTTCACAGGGGTCATCGCCGCAAGCCAGGGCGAGCTCTTCCGAGAGCAGTTTTTCCCCGGGCTGGAGGGGGAAGCCATCGCTGTAACAGCAGGCCAGGAACCTGGCGACCCCCTTGCGGTTGGACAGCTCCAGGGCTATCTCGCCGAGCTGCCGGGCCGAGGTGACGAATCCGGCGAGGAGGGATAGGCCTGCCGGCGGGGCTATCACCGTGAACCACTCACTGCTGAGCCTCCTGGCGCCGGCCGGATCAGGGTGAGGCTTATGCATCCTCCGGTAAGCATCGGTGGCGGGGTCCACGTGGAGGCCATCGCTCACCAGCCGGGCGAAGGCCGGGGACCAGGATTGCCACCCGTTCTGGTAGAAGCGCCAGGAGGAGAAGGGGCCTTCCAGCTTCAGTGCATCGCCCCCGACTTCAAGGACCACAAGCTTCCTCACGGAAATGGGCTTCTGGCTCCTGTTGAGGACCTCAAGCCTCACCGCTGTGAAGGCACCGGTGTAGACAATCCTCCTGACAGCTATGAACCCGTCTTCCCCTTCCGTTTCCGGGAGGCGGAAAGTGCGAATTTCTCCTTCTGCCTCATACTCAACGGCGGAGGCAGCATCGTGCAGGAGAGGGAGGAAAGCCCTTCCTTCGGGCAGGAGAGGGTTTACCATAATCCACCCCTCAATCCAGGAACTGGATATAGTGGAAATTGACCCCTTCGGGATTAGCGTAAACGCCCCTGTATTCGGGGGGGAGCAGAGAGGCGAGGATATACATTGCTTCGGTGGTCATTTTCGTCAGGTCGCCCCGTTCAAGTTTCGGGGGCGGGACGAATTTGAAGGGACGGCCTATCCGGATGTTCACTTCGGTTGGACGGAGTTTCCTTATGTTCTGAAAGAATTTCTCCTGGCCCCAGATGGCTATAGGCAGGATGGGGGCATCAGTTCTGAGGGCGATGTAAGCGATACCGTCCTTGGCCTTTTGAAGGCGGCCGTGGTGGCTCCTGGTCCCTTCTGGAGCTATGAGGAAAGGCTCTTCTCTGAGCAGAGTTTCCAGTGCGGACTTGAGGGCTCTGCGGTCAATTTCCCCCCGCCGGATTGGAATCACGCCGTAGAGGCGGATGAAGAAGCCGAGGAAGGGGTAATCCAGCACCTCCCTTTTGGCCATCATGTTCACTTCTCTCGGGGCGAGGGCTCCGACCAGAACCGGGTCCAGGAAATTTATGTGGTTTATCATGAGGATGACGCGCCCTTTCCTGGGGAAATTTTCCAGGCCCTCCACTTTGCAGCGCAGGAAGATCCGGAAGAGGATCCTCAGGATGAAGTTAAGGATAGGCCGTGCTCTCATTTTTCACCCCTCAAAGGCTCTGCCGGGTTTTCGGCCAGAATGATACACTATGAGCTGGCTTAAGTCAACCCGGAGAGCGGCCCCATTTGCGGGCAAATTGAAGGAAAGGGGCTACGCTTTCAGCGCTTTCTTTATCGTTTCTCTGAGCTGGTTTATGCTGAAGGGTTTGGTCAGGTGGAGGACGCCGGTGGAGAGGAGGAAGGCTTCGGTGGCAGGGGTTAGGACATCGCCCGTCATGAAGATGAAGCGGTCGGCAAGGTGGGGTTTGAGGGCTTTAACCTGCTCGTAGAGGGCCATGCCGTTGAGCCCGGGAAGGCGTATGTCCGAAATAACCAGGTCAAAGTCATGCTCCTCCAGGAGCTTAAGGGCTCTCTCCCCATCGCTCGCCGTCTGGACCTCCATCCCCTCCTGGGTGAGGAAAGTCTCCAGGACCGTGGTTATGGCTTTCTCATCCTCAACCACAAGCACCCGGGCAGGAGGGAGTTTCTCTTCCAGTTGCTTGAGAAGCTCCTCGGCCCATTTCCCCTCCTCTCCAGCCACTACGGGGATCTCCACGAAGAAGGTGACGCCCGGCTCGGGGGTGTTGTTGCGGGCCCATATGTGCCCCCCGTGCTCCTTCACAAGATTGTAAGCGATGGCCAGGCCCATTCCGGTCCCCTTCTCCTTCGTGGTGAAGAAGGGGTCAAAGATCCGGGACATATGCTCCCTGGGGATGCCGGGGCCGTCATCTCTGAACTCAATCCGGATGAAATTCTCCGGGGTGAGGGAGGTCCTCACGGTGAGGGTCCCGCCCCTGTGGGCATCATACATCGCCTGCTCGGCGTTTATGATTATGTTGAGGAAAACCTGCTGGAGCTGCTGAGGGTCCGCCAAAGTGAGGGGAAGAGAAGGGGCAAGTTCGGTCCTAACCTCTATGTTCTCCACCCGCATCTCGTAAGCCCGGAGGGCGAGGGTCTTGCGGATGAGTTCGTTTATGTCAACCATTTCCCTCTTCGGCGGGCGCCTCCGGACGAAATCCAGGAGGTTCTGGACGATGCCGGCAGCCCTGCGGGCTTCCTCTTCTATCCAGCTGAGGCTACCGCGGGCCCTCTCGGGTAAGGATGGGTCGAGGCTCAGGAGCTGGGCATGGGCCAGGACCGAGGTGAGCGGGTTGTTGAGTTCGTGGGCTATTCCGGAGATCAATTCGCCTATGGAAGCGAGTTTCTCGGCCTGGAAGAGCCTCTCCCTCAGCTCCCTCTCGGCCGTGACATCCCTTATGGAGTGGATGAAAGAGGTGATTTCCCCATGCTGGTCAAAGAGGGGGAAGAGGCCAATGGAGAGGACCCGCTTGAGGTAAGGCTCCTCAATTTCTTCCACCACCGGCCCACCGGTGGAGATCATCCTGCTGTAAGGGCAGGAAGGGGGAGGGCCATCGGTGCCGTGGACGAGGGAGTAACATTTGAGGCCCCGGAGCTCTTCGGGCGAGGAGAAGCCCAGGAGTCGGGCAGTTGCAGTGTTGGCCCTCAGGATGGTGAAGTCCCTGTCCACAGCGAAGATGGCATCGCTCACGGCATTGAAGGTGAGCTCCCATTCTTCGCTGAGGGAGCGGTAGCGGGCTTCGGACTCCCTGAGTTCGGAAGTCAGGCGAGCGTTGCGGATGGCCACGGCGGCCGCATAGGCGAAGATCTCAAGCCGGCGGGCATCTCCCTCCGAAAACTGCCCGGGGCGGGTCCCATCCACGCACAGGAAGCCGATGGTTTCGGAGCCAAACCGTATAGGGGCAGCCACATAGGAGCGGAGCCACTCAAAGCCCGGCACCTTAACCCACTCGGGATCGGCATCGGTATCGGGGATGAGGACGGCCCGGCCCGTTTCCAGCATTCGCCTGAAGTTGGGGTAGAGGGGAAGAACGAGCCCCCGCACCATCTCCGCTAAGCCGAATTTCTCATACCCGCGGGATCGCTTCACCCTTACCGTTTCACCTTCCAGGAAGAGGACGTTGAAGGCATCGCCCGGGACCACAGAGCTCACGTGCTCCAGGATCAGGTCCAGGACATCTTCAAGGTCAAGGGTTGAGCTGAGTTCCACTGTGGCCCTGGAGAGGGCTTCGGCCAGGAGGCGGGATTCCCTCTCAGCGCGGAGGAGGTGGATGTTCTCAAGGGCTATGCCCATGTAATCGGCCAGGATTGAGATGAGCCTTGCGTCCTCGGGGGTGAAAGCGTCCACTCTATTGTCCTCAATGTTTATCACTCCGACAACTTCGCCCCTGACTTTAACCGGGACGTCAAGCTCGGAGCGGGTATTCAGTTCCCTTGGCCCCGGCACAAACCGGGGGTCCTTCGTCACATCGGGGACGTATATTGGTTCGCCGGAGCGGACTGCCGCCACCGTGAGGCCCCTTTCACTGTCCAGCGGGAGGGAGAAGCCATGGGGCAATTCATAGCCCCTGATGGCACGGAGGCGCAGGAGGTTTTCCTCCCGGTCCACCTCCAGGTAAGCCACAGTTTTGAACTCAAGGGCCGAACGGATCGCTTCCAGGACGGCCTGGATCACGTAATCCTCATCCCGGGCAACCACAAGCTCCCTTCCCAGTTTGTGGATTACTTCCAGCTTCCCGGCCAGGGCCTTTTCCCTTGTCACGTCCTGGCGGCCGAGGACAACCCATTGCGTATCGGGGACGGGGGCAGCAAATGCGCGGTAAATCCTCCCCTCCGCTTCTTCTTCCCAGAAGAGAGGCTTCTTCTCCTCCAGAGCCTCCCGGACTTTGCCCTCCGTTCCGGGGCCTCTGAGGAAGACGGCAAGAGGCTTCCCGAGGGCCTCCTCAAGGGCAAGGTTGAAGCGCTCAAGGAAAGCCCTGTTGGCGGCGACTATGGTCAGATCCCGGTCCAGAACGAGCATCTCCATCGGGAGGGCATCGGCCGAAGTGCGCAGCAGCCTCCTCTCCTCCTGGAGGGCCTGGTAGAGCCTGGCGTTGTGGAAGGCGATGGCCACAGTGGAGGCAATGGCTTCCAGGGTGATTGCGTCTTCGGTTGAGAAAGCGCCGGGCTCGGTGTCCTGCAGGTCAATGGCCCCCAGAGCTTTGCCCCTGAAGACCACCGGGACGCAGATCTCGGACTTCACCAGCCCCGGAGGGACGGGGCCGGGGATGTAGCGGGGGTCCTTCAACACATCGTTGCAGAGGACGGTCTCCCCGTGAGTAATGCTCCAGCCGATTATGCCCTGAGAGAGGTGCTGGCGGTAGCCGGCTTCCGCAAGTTGAGCATATTCCCCTGCCACCGCCTTCAGGACGGCCTCTTCGCCCTCCACCAGGAAGAGCAATACTCCGTAGTGGCCGAGCTTCTCCCAGATGAGCTGAGCTATCCCCTGCATCAACTCATCAATGCTGGTGGGGATAATGGCCCGGCGCAAGATCTCGTTCAGGATTGATAGCCTCTCGGCCAGCATGACGGTTCGGTCGTGCAGAAGGGCGTTGCGGAAGATCAGGGCGAGGTAGGAAGCGATGGTCAGGAGCATTTCGGTGTCTTCCCAGGAGTAGGAGGACGGGGTGTAAGACTGGACCGAGATGACTCCCACCACCTCATCCTCGGCCATCATCGGGACTCCGAGGTAGGAGCGGGGAGCTTTGCCTGTCCCCCACACAGTGAAAGGGTGGGCTTCTTTTTCCAGGTCGGCAATGAGGAGGGGTGACCTGGTGGTGATCACGAACTGGGTCAGGCCGGGCCGCAGTTTGCGGCGCTCCCTGGGCTCCCTCACCCCTTCGTCCACCCGGAAGACGAAATCCAGCTCTTCTGTCTCGGGGTAATAGAGGGCAATGTAGAAAGCATCCATGGGGATAACTCTGACCAGCTCTCTGTAGACGGCCTCGGCTATTTCCTCGGGCTTGAGGGAGGAAGAGGCAGCCCGGACCACAGAGGCTAAAGTTGGGAGGTATTGGGCCAGGGGAAAAGCTTCCGGTGCTCTTTCCAGGGTGAGGATTATGGCCACGGGCTTTACATCCTCCTGCACGAGGGAGGGCGTGGCAAGGACGGGGATTTTCTTCCCGGTCGGGCAGATGAGGGTGGTTTTGAAGGGCAGAGTTTCAAACGCAGCTTTACTGACTATGGCTTCCAGAGTTTTCTCGTCAATATTGCTGATGAAGAGGCTCACCGCTTTCCCTTTCAACCCTTCAAGGGAGGAGCCGATCAGTTCCAGGGCCCTCCGGTTGGCGAAGGTTATCTCACCCTGAAGAGAAAGGGTCAGGATGGCAACCGGTATTCCCTCAAGCCAGGCCTGGAAAAGCTCTCCGGACATCCTACCCCCTTTAACTGGTCAACCTGAGCAAATTATAACTCTTATCGGTAACAAAAGCAACGGGTTAAAATCCAGGCGCAGGCGTGGGAATGTTCCCCGTCCGGTGCTCCAGAAGTGGAATGACTTTTGGCTCTATTCCGGCTTTCGGATATAATTTCCCGCAGTCAGGGGGAGGAAATGCAAAGCTTTCTGGTCCCTTTTGTGACGGTGGGCCTGGCCGAACTGGGGGATAAGACCCAGCTTGCTCTGTTCTGCCTCGCCTCCAGGACGGAGCAACGGTTGTCCCTTTTCCTCGGAGCTCTCCTCGCCTTCGCCATCAACGATGGCCTGGCAATTCTGCTTGGCGGGCTCGCCTCCCGGGTGATCCCTCTGGTTTACGTGAAAATTCTCGCCGGGGCCATCTTCCTGGGCTTCGGCCTTCTGACTCTGCTGAGAGCTCCGGAGGAAGAAACGGAGTGCGAGGTTAAAAGGCCTTTCATCACCTCTTTCACCATGATTTTCGTATCCGAGATGGGGGATAAGACGCAGGTTGCGACGGCTCTTTTCGCCGCCTCCTACAATCCCCTTGCAGTTTTCTTGGGAGTGATGAGCGCTCTGGGATTGCTCTCGCTCATGGCCATTTACCTGGGGCAGTTTCTCCTGTCCAGGATTGACCCCAGGATAAGGAACTACCTGGCCGGTTCCCTTTTCATCCTGATCGGGCTGTGGCAGTTCGCCCAGATCCTGCAGGAAGGCTGGAGGTGAGGGAGATGACGGTGATAGAGGTCCAGTCCCGATCGAGGGAAGAGCTTGTGGATATAACGGAACAAGTCCAGAAGGTCGTGGCCGGAAGCGGGGTTAAAGAGGGGATCTGCTACCTTTTTGTGCCCCACACCACAGCCGGCATTACCGTGAACGAGACCTGGGACCCTTCGGTGAGGAAGGACATTGTGGAGGTCCTGCGGAAGGTTGCCCCTCCCGGAGCTCATTACCACCACACGGAAGGAAATGCCGACGCTCACATCAAGACGGCGGTGGTGGGGAACAGTGCTTTTGTATTCGTATCGGGCGGGAGGCTCGCTCTGGGGACATGGCAGGGGATTTACCTGGCAGAGTTTGATGGCCCCCGCACACGCCGCGTCCTGGTCCATGTGGAACCGTTCTAAGCTTCCCTCTCCACCACTACCCTCACCGTGGCCACAAGGCCAGGCATTAGCCTTATGGGAACGCTGTAGATACCGAGCTGCTTTATGGGTTCCTCAAGCTCTATTTTGTGCTTATCAAAGGGCCGACCCAGTTCTCTCTCAATAGCCAGGGCGATGTCGGCCGTGGTTATGGAGCCGAAGAGCTTATCCTTTTCCCCGGCTTTGACCCTGAAGGTGAGGGTCATCCCGGAAAGGGCTTCGGCTAAGGCCCGCATGTCCTCGGCCAGCCGCTTCATCTTCTCTTCCTGGATTTTCCTCTGGTATTCGGCTTTGCTCAGGTTTTCAGGCGTGGCCGGGACGGCCATCCCCTTAGGGATCAGGTAATTGCGGGCGTAGCCGTCAGCCACCTCTTTAACTTCACCAGCTTTGCCCAGGCCTTTGATGTTCTCAAGGAGCAGGACTTTCACTTTTCCCTCCCAGAAAGCAGAGAATCCCTTTTTCAAGCCCTCTGGCTACAATTTCCGGATGGCCCTCCAGGAGCCAGCGGTCGCCTCCCATGAATCCTGTTTCCACAATGGCCGCCGGAATTGATGGGTCAATGAGCCTGAAGAGGTAATAGTCTTCCATATCGGGGGTGATGGTGGCCGGGTCAAAGGCCAGGCCGGTTTCCCTGTAGTAGTTCTCAAGCAGGCAGGCTTCAAGGATTTCTCTCCCCTTCCCCCGGGTCACCAGCTTGAACCCGCTTTTTCCTTCTATGCAGGAGTCAGAATGGATGGAGAGGAAGAGGGCAGGCTTCATGGTTTTCACTCTGGGGGAAAATTCCTCAAGCAGTTGCACCCCATAACCTCTTTTCCTCAGGCTTTCGGCCAGCAGATTTGCCACTCTGTAGTTTATCGTCCTCTCCTCAAGCCCATCCGGGCAGACAGCGCCGGGGTCGCTCCCCCAGTGGCCGGGTATGATGGCGATCACCGCTTTGGGTGCTCTGATCAGCACTGCAGTGGCAGCAACGGTGACCATCAGGATGAAGGTCACAAGGCCCCAGAAAAGCCTCCTCATCAGGAAGGCGCCTCCCATCCAATGAGCTGCTGGAAGGTTTTAACGTCCTGGCGCTTGATGATGTTCCTGGCGATGAGTTCCTCAATCCTGACCTGCTCCAGAGCCGGCCGGCGCCTCTGCCGGTAGCTTATGAGGACTTCGCCGTAGCGGATCAGTTCCTTCATCACGTTAATGCTCACTTCCAGACGCTCCTGGTCCGGCAGCCTCAGGCTTATGGGCTGAGGAGGACGCCTCAGGTAGCGCCAGTGGTTGGAGAAGGGTTCTGAAGCCGGTGCTATGCTTATCCCCAGGTAAATCGGCATATCGGCCAGGGGGATGAGGGAGGGGAAGAACTTCTCCAGAAGGGCTATGTAGCTGCGGAGCAGGACGATGACTTTTGTCCCCCTGGAGACAGGCATTACCCAGAAATTATCGGCCAGGCGGAGGCGGTTTCTGGCCCCCACAAGCCGGCATATCTCAAGCTCAAGCTCTTTGAGGAAGTTCTGGAGGTCAACGATGAAGTCCTTGATTATGACCGGCCAGCGGAGGGAGGTTTCAATGTGGAACCGCTGGCTGGCCTCCCACACCCCGGGGTTCACCTTGTCCACGTAATGGCTGAAGAGGGTGAGGATGGCATGCTGCCAGAACCTGGGCTCGAAGAAGCAGTATAGCCAGAGGAGGTGACCTTCGGAAAGCCATGGTGCCTGGCTGGAGAGTTCCCCCTCTTCCCCCCTTATTTCCAGGCATACGGGGCAGAGGTCGCTTCCTTCGGCGGGCTCCCTCACCTCACAGACCAGGCAGAGTTTCTTCCCTCCGGGCCTCCTCCTGACATTTGCGGGGTGCTTTTCGTCCTGATACCAGGTGGGACCCTGACTCTTCTCGGCTTTCTCCCTTTCCAGTTGCTCTTCAATCCACGCCATTTCCGCGTTTATCTTCCCCAGAGCCCCTTCAATCTCCTCCATTTCGCTGCGGAGAGCCTGGATGCGGGAAGTAGCGTTTGCGTAGTTCCTCTCCGCCTCTCTCTTAAGTTTGCGGGTTGCATGGCGGGTTTTGGGAGAGGTGAGGCGCTTCAGCTCCTCCCCCAGCCTTGCGATCTCTTTCTCAAACTCGGCCGCAAGCTTTTCCTGCGTCCGCAGTTCATCTTCAAGCTGCGCCCTCCTCTCCTCTTTCTCCCCCCGGAGGCGTTCCAGCTCCGCAGCCATGGCCTCAAGGAGGACTATCCTGAACTCTATCGCCTTGGACTGGCCCAGGGTTGCCAGAGGTTCCTCCTGGTAACGCAGTGCTACCGGAAAGCCTTTCTCCACGAAGAAATCGGCCACCCTTGCCAGGCTCTGCGCATCTCTGCCCGGCAGGAAAAGCCAGAAGTGGTTCCAGAAAGTGGCTATGACGTTGTTGGGGAAAGCCTCTTCAAGGGAGGCTACGATCTCCTGAACCTTCCGGAAAACTTTGAGGTCATCGGGGATCTGGGGCCTCTGGTAGAAGTTAACCTGGCCCCAGACGAGCCGGCCGAACCACTTCCGCTCAGCCTCTTCGGGGGTGAAAGCTTCTTCCCCCTCGAGGGCAAGCCTCCAGGGGGAATCGAGCTCGGTCACTTTCTCCTCCAGAGCTCTGTAGAACTGGGCAGTGAGGTAAGAGTGGGAGAAAAGGGAAGCGATGTTGAAGGGGCTGTGATCGTAGTCGCTGCGGGCTTTCATGTAGGTGGAGAACTTCTCCCAGAAGCTCTGGCTTTTCTCCTCTGAGATGGCCATTTCCAGGGCCTCTCTCAGGGCGGTGCCATTGCTTATAGGGGGCTTGAACTGGGAGAGGGAGACATGCTGAGGTTGCCACAGCTTGCAGAGGGATGGGTTCGGCTCCCCTGACGGGAAAACGATGGCCTCGTGGAAGGCCGAGGCCAGCCTCTGGGCCAGGTCCAGCAGGAAGAGCTTCTTCCTGAGCTGGGGATCAGGCGGGGTTTCTCTGGGGTAATATCCCCCGCAGAAAATGGCCTGGAGAGTTGGCGATTGCTCCTTGCCCTCCAGGCCAAGCTTTGAGAGGTCAAGGTTGACCAGAAAATGCCCGTCACCATCTGAGAGGTTCAAAGGCTTGCCATCCCTGGTGGGAAATGAGCCCTTAGGATTGACCAGCTTGACCAGGTCGTGCATCTCCGGGAAGAAGGGGGAGCTCATATCCACCTCCGACCGTTAAGTTGACGGTGATAAAATACCATACATGGACATCTATGTCAAAAAGCCCTGCCCGGTGAAATCAACGGGAGCGAGCAGCTCTGATGAAGAGCACAGCGAGGGCGAGGCGGAACAGGGCCTGACCGGCGGCAGCGGGCATGAAGGGGGCAGCCGGAATTATCAATGCGCTCCATCCATTAACCAGCAGTATGAATGGCAGGATTAACCAGAAAGCCCTTTGCACAGCCGGGGGACGCCTGGAAAGAGTGGCCCAGAGGTAGAGCAAAGGGAGTGCCAGATAAAGGTTGTGGTTGGGCCAGGAAACGGGGGACACGAGGGCACCCGCTGTGAGCCAGAATCCGGCCTCCAGAACAGGCTCCTGGAGATTCCTCGCTTCCCACAATCCCCAGCCCACCAGAATGACGGAAGAAAGGATCGCCATCGGGAGAACAGGCAGCGCGCCCGGCAAAAGGCCATGGAATGGGATGTGCTCCACGCCCCAGAATCCGAGGAAGGTAGTCCTGCCGGTGATGAAGCCCCACAGTCCCACAAGAGAGCCATTCGTAGGCGTTAACAGCCTCAACTCATTGGTTGAAAAGGTCTGGAAATGGCGAACGAAGAACAGGACACCGTCCGGCCCGGCGTTGAGCAAAGCCCACAATCCCATTGTCAGCCAGGCCGCCACCACGCTGGCGGCAATTGTTCGGGGCCGCCTGCGCAGCCATGGCACCAGACCGAGGACAAAGGGAGGCTTGAAAACGGAGACCACACCGAAAAGGAATCCCCCTGCCACCTCACGGCCTGCCAGAAGCAAGCCCATCCCGATGGTGAGAAGAGCACTGGTGAAAATGTCCACATTCCCCAAGAGGAACACAAGCCAGGCAGTGGGCCAGAGAGTGACCAGCATGAGAACTTTCCCGGTGGGCCAGCCGGTGAGCCGACCGATGTGGACGCAGGCGATGAGCCAGAGGCCTGCCGCCGCTGCTATCCAGATCAGGTAGGCAGGAACGAAGGGCAATCGGGCCAGGAGACGCATCGGGAGTATGAGGAACGCCTGGTATGGGAGGTAAGGGATGATTTCGTAGCTCCAGGGCTGCCAGAGAACTCCCACCTTGCGGGGCCAATCGGTATCGGTCAGAGAGCCCCCCGCGTTGATGAACCATCCCAGGAAGTAATGCTGAGCGAAATCTATGGCATGGCGGGGGAAGAGCAAAAGGTGATGAAGGGCATTGCTCGCTTCAGCCACTAAAAGCAGGATGAGAGCAAGGGCAAGGCAAAGCCGAAGCTTTGGAGAAAAAGGAAACGCAAACGAATCCCGCCACTGCATGGAAATTCCCCCGCTGGAAATGATACCAGCGCTTTGACCTGAAGTCAAAATTCGCTAAAATGGTCAGCGATGCTGAAGGGATGGAGAAGGAAGATGGATTTCTGGACTAAGCTTGAGGAGGCTTCCCGCAAGAATGGCTCGCTCCTCTGCATCGGGCTTGACCCCGACCCCACCCGCATTCCGCAGTCTTTCCGGAAGGAGGATGACCCGGTCCTGGCCTTCAACCTCAAAATCATTGAAAGCACCGCCGACCTGGTATGCGCTTACAAACCCAATCTCGCCTTCTACCAGGCCCTGGGCCAGGAAGGTATTGCGACCCTGCGCAGGACCATAGAGGCCATACCATCCGAAATCCCCGTGATCCTTGATGCCAAATGGGGGGATATAAGCTCCACTGCTGAAGCGTATGCGAAAGCCGCCTTTGATTTCCTTAGGGCCGATGCCGTCACCCTGAACCCTTACCTGGGGAGAGATTCTCTGGAGCCCTTCCTGGTCCGGGAGGACAAAGGCATATTCATCCTGTGCCATACTTCCAACCCCGGAGCCATGGATTTCCAGACCCGCCTGGCAGAAGGCAGACCCCTCTACCTCAAAGTGGCGGAGTGGGCTGTAAAACTCTCGCCTCGCATTGGGCTGGTGGTTGGAGC
>DAOUCW010000017.1:0-10451 GCA_034431695.1 Anaerolineae bacterium
GAACCCCCGGGGCTACAACGTGGGGGCGGATTTCTTTCCAGGGGGATGGGCCGCGGCTCGAGAACGGCGCCACTTCATCGTAGGGGTCAGTTGCCCCCACGGCTATGGCTTCCGGAAGCGAGGCTGGAGAGTAGACCGAGGCGGGAGAAGGGCCTCCGTTCCCGGCGGCGAAGACCGGCACTATTCCGGCAGCCCTCAGCGCTCGCAGGTCGGCCTGGAAGACGGTGTTCAGGGCATTGGTATCACCCCACGAGCAATTCACCACATCGGGGGCGAGGGAGGGATCGCCTCCCGGAGCCAGGAGCCACTGGAAGCCGGCGTGTATCCAGGAATCGTAACCGTAGCCATCGCCGTTCAGAACTTTAACGGCGATCCACTTCGCTCCCGGAGCGACCCCTATCCCTCCTCCTCCCACAGCTATGCCCAGGACGTGGGTTCCGTGGCCGTGGTCATCAAAGGGGTAAATGGAGCCGGTCACGGGGTCAAACCAGTTTCCGGTGTGCACGGCAGGACCATGGGGGTTATACCCCCGGTAATTGGACATCAGGGCGGGATGGAGCCAGTCGGCTCCGGTATCCATCACGGCCACCACAGCCCCGGTTCCGGAGACACCCAGGGAAGCCCAGACTTCAGGCGCCCGGATGCGCTCAATGTTCCACTCCGCCGATTCAGGGGATGCCTCCTCCCCTACGAGCCACTGGCGGTAGTGGTCGAGGAGGATGACCGAAACCGATGGGTGGGAAGCGATCTGGCGGATTGCCCCGGGTCTGGCTTTGAGGGCGAAGCCGTTGAAAATCCAGAAGGGGGTGTAAGCCTCCACGAGGCCGGCGGCCCTGGCCTCATCCAGGTAGGACCTGAGGGGTCCCTGCTTTTCGGCGGCGAAGGCCTTGAGGCCGGCCACCAGTTTTTCCCCTGCGCCAGCCCACCTCTCGGGCCTTTCCTGCTCCTTGAGGAAGACGATCACGGGCAGGAAGTCATCGGAGCTGGCGGAGGCCAGCGCTCTCGCCAGGGCTGGCTCTAAGAAAGCCCCGGATTGGGGTGGCGGTTTCTCGGCCGAAGCCAGGAATCCGAACCCCAGCAGGATGGCGGCGGGTATAAGGAAGATGATAATCGCCCTGAGCTTCGTCAAAGGCCCTCCTCAGCCTGTCTGAGGTATTATACCCCGCATGAGAGCGGACGGCAATACTTTTTCCGGTTGCAAGTGTTCTTTAAGCAAGAAAGGTTTGCTACAGTGGGCGATTTCCGCTAAAATTTGAAGGGCTGAAGACCGTCCTCCAGAGGGGAAGGCTATGGAAAAAGGCGAGAAGATCGGGAAGATAGAGATAACGCCGGAGGCCCTGATAGAGCTGATCTCCCTGACCGCCCTGGAATGCTACGGGATCGTCGGTCTTGTCCGCAGGAGCCCATGGCGCGGCGATTTCGCCCATCCCGGGGTGGAGATAAGCTGGGAGGGGG
The DNA here is from genome assembly GCA_034431695.1 of Anaerolineae bacterium. Lineage (GTDB taxonomy): Bacteria > Chloroflexota > Anaerolineae > SpSt-600 > SpSt-600 > SpSt-600. The sequence continues at coordinate 1,456 of DAOUCW010000017.1, forward strand.
CGGAGCTGGTCATCAACCTCTACGTGATCATGGAATACGGGGTGCGCATAACGGAGGTTGCCCACAACCTCAAGGAAAGGGTAAAATACGTGGTGGAGAAAAACCTGGGGATACCTGTTGCGAGGGTAAACGTTTACGTGCAGGATCTCAGGGTAAACTCATGAAAGCGTGGAGGTGGAAAGGGTGGAAAACACAGCTTGGGATGGCATAACCCTCAAGAACCTTTTCAAGGCCGCTACCGCCTGGCTCGAACGCAACGTGAACCTCATAAATGCCCTGAACGTTTACCCTGTCCCCGACGGTGATACCGGGACGAACATGTTCCTGACGATGCAGGCCTGCGTCAGGGAAATTGAGGGGGTGAAGGAAAACTCCGCCTGGATGGTGGCCCAGAAGGCTGCTTACGGCGCCCTGATGGGGGCCAGGGGCAACTCCGGGGTCATCCTCTCGCAGATATGGAGGGGATTTGCCAAAGCTCTTGATAAAAAGGATGTGATAAAAGTGCAGGACCTGGCCGATGCCCTGGCCGAAGCAGCCGCCACTGCTTACAAAGGGGTCATAAAGCCTGTGGAAGGCACCATCCTCACCGTGATAAGGGAGATGTCCGAAGCCATCCAGGCCATAAGGCACCAGACCGATGACCTCATCGTGGCCCTGGAGCACGTGGTGGAAGCAGCGAGGATCGCCGTGGCCAGGACTCCCTCCCTCCTCCCGATCCTCAAGGAAGCAGGGGTGGTGGACGCCGGAGGGCAGGGGCTCCTGGTGATAATGGAAGGATTCTTAAGATACCTGCGAGGTGAAAAATTGGAAACGGAAGCTCCCCCTGAAAAAGTGGCTCTTAAAACTGAAGCCCTGGAAGGCGAATACGGCTACGATGTCCAGTTCATAATCAAAGGGCAGAACCTGGATGTGGAGGAAATAAGGAGAGAGCTCTCCACCATGGGCGATTCGGTTCTGGTGGTGGGCGATTCCACCACCGTCAAAGTCCACCTCCACACCAACGAACCCGGCACACCCCTCAATTACGGCATAAAGTGGGGCGCTCTCGTGGACATAGTGATTGAGAACATGCAGGAGCAATACCGCGAATTCGTGCTGAGCCGGGAAACTCAGCCGGCTCCCCCCAAACCGTCCAGGGGGATAGCCGTGGTGGCCGTGGTGCCGGGCAAAGGCCTGGCCGATGTCTTCAGGAGCCTATCCACCGACGCCATCGTCTCCGGGGGTCAAACCATGAACCCGAGCATAGAGGAAATACTTCAGGCCATCAATTCCCTGGAGGCGGAGGAAGTGATAATCCTTCCCAATAACCCCAACGTTATCCTCACAGCCCAGCAGGCGGCGGAGATTTCGGGCAAAAAGGTGAAGGTCATACCATCCCGCTCAATACCCCAGGGCATAAGCGCCCTCCTCTCCTTCAACCCCGAGCTCACTCTGGAAGAGAACGCCGAGGCCATGAGCGAGGCCATGAAATATGTGCGCACAGGAGAAATCACCCTGGCAATCCGCTCCACCCAGGTGGAAGGGGTGAAAGTGACCGAGGGCCAGCTCATCGGCCTCGTTGATGGCAAACTCACAGCAGTGGGGGAAACGTTAGAGGAAATCACCTTCAAGCTCCTGGAGAAGATGGAAGCCGAGAAGGGCGAGGTCCTCACGCTATACTACGGGAACGGCGTAAGCGAGGAGGAAACCCTTGCTCTGGTGAGGAAAATTGAGGAAAAATACCCCAACCTCAATGTGGAAGCCATCTGGGGCGGCCAGCCCTTCTACCACTACATAATCTCCCTGGAGTGACGGGGATGGTGAAGATAATAACCGATAGCGGTGCCGTTTTCGAGGACGAGGCCGAAGTTAAAAAACTCGGGATCACCGTTGTGCCCCTGCGCATCGGGATCAGGGATAAAATCTACTACGAAGGTCTGGACATTGACAGCGAGAAGCTCATCCGGGAAATCACTAACACCAGGGCCATCCCGGTTTCCCTCCCCCCAACCAGAGACTACATGGAAAAGGTCTACCAGAAGGTTATAAAGGAAGGGGATGAGATCGTCGGAATTTACACCTCAAGCTACATAAACCCTGTGGCTTCGGTAGCCCGAGAGGCCAGCATACCATTCCTGGGGCGAGCCCGCATCACCATAATTGATTCCGAAGTCTCCTCCTACGCCCTCGGCCTCATGGTCAAGGAGGCGGCCAAAGCTGCCCAGAAAGGCCGTTCGATGGACGCTATCGTCCGGCTCGTCAGGGGCATGATCCCGTATATGTATATCGCCTCCTTCTCCCAGGACCTCAACTTCCTGCGCCACAAGAAGATAATAAGCCCGTCCCAGGCGATCCTGGGGACAATGCTGGGCCTCAAAGTCTTCCTGATCCTTGAAGACGGCAAATTCATCCCCCTGGAGAAGGTCCAGACCGAAGAGGAAATGGCCGAAAAACTCTTTGAGTTCACAGCGGAGTTCGCCAGTATAAAGAGGCTGGCCGTGCTCAAGAACGACATGAGCGATACGGTGAACGCCTTCCTGGAGAAATTCGCCAATTTGCCCTTCAAAGTGAGGCCTTTCATCCTCCCCCTCAGCCCTTCCATGATCTGCTACCTGGGACCCAGATCCGTGACCCTGGCGATCCAGGAAGGAGGAGCCTGATGGGCGGGAAGCATTTTGAAACCCTGGAGAAGATACTGAGGCAGGAGGCGAGGCTCGGCTACAGGGATAAAGCTGTCCTCGGAGGATTCCGCAAACTGGCATCAACCTGGGGCAACATGGCCCTCAACGAAGCAGGCACGGAGCAGGAAAGGGCCAGGATAAGGGAAATCGTCACGCTCCTCTCCCGCTACTCTTCCCTCTCATCCACGGAGGAAAGGAAAGCACTTCTGGAGAAAATCCAGGAACTCATATCCAGCCCTGTGCTTCCCGCTCCTGAACCTCCCCCCATGCCCAAACCGCCGAAGGAAAAGCCGCCGGAAAAACCGCCCGAGCCCCAGAAGGGGCTTGGCCTGGATTCCCCCGTCATCAAACTCAGTGGGGTCGGCCCCCGCAATGCCGAACGCCTGAAGAAGCTGGGCGTCAGGACGATAAGGGACCTCCTCTACCTCTTCCCCAGGCGTTATGTGGACTACAGCAACATAAAAACCATAAACCGCCTCCGCTACGGCGAGGAAGTTACGATCATAGGCAACGTCTGGGATGTGAGCGTGAGGGAGGCCAAAAGCGGTCTCACCGTGGTCTCCTGCATCCTGGCCGATGGAACGGGAGTGATAGAGGTAAGCTGGTTCAACCAGCCCCACATAGCCCAGCAGCTCAGGCCCGGAAAGCAGATCGTCGTGAGCGGCCGCGTGGATGAGTTCATGGGCCGGCTCACCATGAACTCGCCCGAATGGGAACCCCTGGACAGGGAACTGGTGAGCACCGGACGCGTAGTCCCCATCTACCCACTGACCAAGGGACTGAGCCCCCGCTGGCTCCGCCGCCTCATGCTCAGGACCACAAGATACTGGGCGGAAAAGGTTCCAGATCCCCTCCCCGAGAGGATAAGGGAAGAGCGGAAGTTGATGCCCCTGGGCACTGCCCTGGCCCAGATCCACTTCCCCGATAACCAGGACCTCCTCAGGGAAGCCCGCCGGCGCCTGGCTTTCGACGAACTCCTCCTGCTCCAGCTTGGGGTCATGCGCCAGAAATTCGCCTGGCAGAGCAACCCCGGACGCGCCATCAGGGTGGACCAGAGCTTCGTGGAGCAGATTATCTCCTCCCTGCCCTTTGAACTCACCAGCGCCCAGCGCAGAGCCCTCAGGGAGATCCTTGAAGACCTGGCCGGGGACAGGCCCATGAGCCGGCTACTCCAGGGGGAAGTGGGCTCCGGGAAAACCGTGGTGGCCTTCATTGCGATGCTGGTGACGGTGGCTGCGGGCTACCAGGCCGCCATGATGGCCCCCACCGAGATCCTGGCCGACCAGCACTACGGGACCATGGTTTCCCTCCTTGAAAGGATGGACCTCAAACACCCCGTCACCGGAGAGCCTTTCTCCCCCAGGATACGCCTCCTCATCGGCAGCACGAAGCCTTCCGAAAAGAGGCAGATCCAGGAAGGGATTGCTTCCGGTGAAGTGGACATAGTTGTGGGGACCCACACCCTGATCCAGGAGGGGGTTCAGTTCGCCAACCTGGCCCTGGCCGTGATAGACGAACAGCACCGCTTCGGGGTGCGCCAGAGGGCTTCCCTCCGGCAGAAGGGCTACTTCCCCCACGTCCTGGTCATGAGTGCCACCCCTATCCCCAGGACCCTGGCCCTCACCATCTACGGCGACCTGGACATATCAGTCCTGGACGAAATGCCACCCGGAAGGCAGGGGGTTAAGACCTACCTGATAACTCCCCTCGAACGGGAGAGAGCTTACAGGTTCATCCGGAGCCAGATAGAGAGAGGCAGACAGGCCTTCATCATCTACCCGGTGATAGAGGAATCCGAGAGCGTGGATGCCCCCTCCGCTGTAGCCGAATACGAACGCCTGAAGAAGGAAGTATTCCCGGACCTCAAGCTCGGTCTGCTCCACGGCCGAATGAAAGGGGAGGAGAAGGAAAGGGTAATGGAAGCTTTCCGGCAGGGGGAAATCCAGATCCTCGTCTCCACCGCCGTGGTGGAAGTGGGAGTGGATATACCCAATGCCACGGTCATGATGGTGGAGGGGGCACACCGCTTCGGCCTGGCCCAGCTCCACCAGTTCCGGGGAAGAGTGGGCAGGGGAAATGAACCGGGCTACTGCATCCTGGTAGCCGATTCCGATTCCCCCGAGGCCTTTGAACGCCTCAAGATCGTGGAAACACTCCAGGATGGCTTCCAGCTTGCGGAGAAGGACCTGGAAATGCGAGGGCCGGGCGAATTCCTGGGCACGAGGCAGAGCGGCCTTCCCGAACTCAAGCTCGCCCGCCTGACCGATCTCAAGATGCTCACCGAGGCCAGAGAAGTGGCCATGGAGATATTCCGGGAAGATCCGGAGCTCTCAAAGCCTGAGTTCCGCCTGCTCCGGGAGGCCATTGAAAGGCTATGGCAGCCAGGAGTTGTGGATATAAGCTGAGTTCCCGAAGGAGGGAGACATGACCATCGCCGTTTATCCGGGAACTTTTGACCCCATCCACAACGGCCACATAGACATAGCCACCAGAGCTGCGAAGCTCTTCGACAAACTCATAGTGGCCGTTTACGAAAGACCCGGCAAGCACATCCTCTTCTCGGTGGAGGAGCGGGTGGACATGGCCCGCAAAGCTTTTGAAGGCAACCCGAGGATAACCGTGGAAAGCTACAACACCCTGACAGTGGAATTCGCCCGCTCCAGAGGGGCCAGCGTAATAGTCCGGGGCCTGAGGGTGATCTCCGACTTTGAGCTTGAGTTCCAGATGGCCCTGATCAACAAGAAACTGGCCCCAGAGATAGAATTCCTTTGCCTGATGACCAGCCAGGAATATGCCTTCCTCAGCTCCAGCATCGTTAAAGAAATAGCTGCCCTCGGCGGGTGCCTGGATTCAATGGTCCCGCCCCACGTCAAAGAGGCACTCCTGCGCAAGGTTAAAGAGATAAAAACCGGGGTCCCTCTCATATCGCTGCGGGATTAGGGTCTGAACCATGGAATCCATGTTCCTGATAGACAGGCTGGAAAGCATCATCCAGAAAGGCTTCAGGATGCCCTTTACACCTTTTGTGGTCATAAACGAGGACGAAATCCTCAGCCTCATTGACAAACTCCGCCTCGCCCTCCCTCAAGAATTGGAGGAAGCCAGGCAAATAATTGAGAAGAGGGAAGCCATTCTGGCCGACGCCCAGGAAGAAGCAGAGAGGATCGTGAGCAGGGCCAGGGAGAAAGCCCTGGAGATACTGAGCGAACATGAGATCGTCAGGAAAGCTGAAGCCAGGGCCAAAGCCATTGAAGAGAAAGCTCTGGTGAGAGCTCAGGAGCTCACCCAGAGCGCTGACCAGTATGCCCTGGAGGTCCTCCAGGACCTTGAGGGCCGTCTCCTCGGATTGCTGAGGGAAATTCAGAACGGGATAAAAGAACTCAAAAGCAAAGAGCAGGGCCAGTAGGGGCCTCTTTCAGATGACTTTGACAAGGTGGTAATCTTTCCGCCCCTTTCTCAGGACCAGGAATTTCCCCTCAATTGCCTGGTTCAATGTAACCCTTTGCTCAATATCCGCAACCCGCACATTGTTGAGGTAGATCCCACCGCCCTGGATGAGGCGGCGCCCATCGCTTCGGGAAGAAGCTACCCCGCACCTCACCAGCAGCTCCGTTATCAGGATGCCATCGCCCGAAAGCTCCTCCTTCCGCACCTCCGTTGAAGGGACATCACCGAAGATCTCCTCCACCTCTTTTGCGGTCAGACCTTCAATCTCTTCCCCGAAAAGCACCCTGGAGGCCTTCTCGGCCCGGTAAAGGGCCGTCTCCCCGTGGACCATCCGGGTAACCTCCCGGGCGAGGGTTCTCTGAGCCTCCCTCTCTTCAGGGACAGTGGCCACTTTGTGCTCCAGCTCCTCAATCTTCTCCCGCGGGAGAAGGGTGAAGAACTTGAGGTAGCGGATGACATCCCGGTCATCGGTGTTGAACCAGAACTGGTAGAACCTGTAAGGGGAAGTCATCTCCGGATCGAGCCATATGGCCCCGGCTTCCGTCTTCCCGAACTTCACCCCCGAAGCGGTGGTGATAAGGGGCAGGACGAGGCCGTAAGCCCTGCCTCCCCTGAGCTTCCGTATCAGCTCAATGCCGGCGGTAATGTTGCCCCACTGGTCGCTTCCACCCATCTGGAGGATGCAATTGTAGCGATCGTAGAGGGTCAGGAAATCGTAAGCCTGGAGCAGCATGTAACTGAACTCAGTGTAAGAAATGCCTTCCTCCTGCTCAATCCTCCTCCGCACCGATTCCTTCGTGAGCATGTAGTTGACCGTGAAATGCTTGCCGATGTCGCGCAGGAAATCTATCAGATTGAGGGGCACGAGCCATTCGGCGTTGTCCACCATTATGGCCGGGTTGGAACTGGAATCAAAGTCAAGGAAACGCCTGAACTGCTCCCTGAAGCGCTCTTTGTTGGCTTCAATCTGTTCCCTGCTGAGGAGAGGGCGTTCCTTATCCTTCCCGCTGGGGTCGCCTATGAGGGCAGTTCCCCCGCCTATGACCACGATTGGGGTGTGTCCGTAGCGCTGCATGTGCACAAGGGCCATGATGGCGAAGAGGTTTCCCAACTGCAGGCTGGGGGCAGTGGGGTCAAAGCCTATGTAGGCCGCCACCTTCTGCGTGGCGAGCACCTCCTCAACCCCCGGCGTTGAATCATAAATCATCCCGCGCCATTTAAGTTCTTCGAAGACGTCCATAAGCCCTCCCCTGTAAAATACGCCCTGCCGGATCCGGAGAAGACTCCCTCCTGACCCCGCAGGGCCATGCAAATGAAGATTTCCGGCCTCTGACCTGCGGCCGGTTATATCAGGGGCAATCCCCTGCTCTTATCCTTTGATGACACCCAGGGGGCGAAGCCTCGCCACCTTGCGGGAGATCCCCGCCGAATGGACGACGTGCACAACCCGGTCCACATCCTTGTAGGCATCGGGGGCTTCCTCGGCCAGGCCGGCATCGCTCCCGCCCATCACAATGATCCCTTCGGCCCTGAGCCTCTCCACCAGCTCGCGTCCCCGGATCTGCTTCTTAGCCTGTGCCCTGCTCATCACCCTGCCGGCGCCGTGGGCCGTGGTGCCGAAGGTCTCCTCCATGGCCTTCTGGGTGCCCACCAGGACGTATGAGGCCGTCCCCATGTCGCCGGGGATGAGGACGGGCTGCCCCACCTGGCGGTAAGCTTCGGGGACAGCGGGATGACCGGGGCCGAAGGCTCTGGTGGCGCCCTTCCTGTGCACAAGGACCTTGACCGTCTTCCCGCCGACCACGTGCTCTTCAAGCTTCACGATGTTGTGAGCGACATCATACAACTGGCGGAGGGTCCGATCCTTGACCTTACCGGCCAGAACCTGGTCAAAGACTTTGCGCACCCTGTGGGCCAGGATCTGCCGGTTTGCCCAGGCATAGTTGGCTGCCGCCACCATGGCTCCGAAGTAAGCCTGGCCTTCCGGCGTATCAAAGGGAGCGCTCACCAGCTCCCTGTCGGGGAGCTTTATCCCGTATTTCCGCACCGCCTCCTGGAAGCTTTCCACGTAATCGGAGCAAACCTGGTGGCCCAGCCCCCTCGATCCGGAGTGGATCCACACAGCCAGCTGCCCTTCAAAGAGCCCGAAGGCCTTGGCCACCTCCTCATCGTATATTTCTTCCACCACTGCTACTTCTATGAAGTGGTTTCCGGAGCCGAGGGTTCCCAGCTGGTCCCTTCCCCTCTCCTTGGCTCTGCGGCTCACCTTGGAAGGATCGGCCCCGGGCATGGAGCCACCCTCTTCAGTATGCTCCAGGTCTTCCTTTGAGCCAAAGCCCTGCTTGACAGCCCAGGCCGCCCCTTCTTTGAGGACTTTGTCCATCTCCGCATCGCTGAGCTTTATATCCCCGCCCCTTCCAACCCCGCTCGGAACATTGTGGAACAGAGCCCTCACCAGGGTTTCCAGGTGTGGCTTTATCTCTTCGGCCCTTATGTTGGAGACAAGGAGGCGCACCCCGCAGTTTATATCGTATCCCGTAGCTCCGGGCGAGATGATCCCCGAAGGCCTCTCCGTAGCTATCACTCCCCCTATCGGGGGACCATACCCCTCGTGTATATCGGGCATGGCGAGGGTGTAACCCACCACTCCCGGGAGAGTAGTCGTGTTTATGAGCTGCTCTATGGACTTATCCCTGAAAGCTGCCTCCAGGAGCTCATCGTCAGCGTAGATCCTGGCCGGAACCCTCATGTCCGACCTGAAACCCTTGGGGATCTCCCAGACGAAATCCTTGACCTTGCGGAAATCCTTCTTGCTGACCATACTCCTGTTCCCTCCTTATCCTGTTTCTGGCAAGTAAATTATAACGCATCATTTCGGGCGAAGCAAAG
>DAOUCW010000018.1:0-28830 GCA_034431695.1 Anaerolineae bacterium
CGGAAGCCCCTTCGCTATGAATTCCCTGGCGATCTTTTCGGCTTCCGCTTTGGAACGGCAGTAGGGGTGAGGGCTTGAGGTCAGGGGGAAGTCCTCATCCTTGAAGCCCGGGTAATGCTCAAGCCCCGTGGCCGCTATGGAGGATGTGTAGACAACTCTTTCCACGCCTTCCTCCATAGCCGCCTTCAAGACGTTGGCGGTCCCGAGGACGTTGACTTCGTAGAAGAGCTTCCACGGCCCCCAATCGCTCATTATGGCCCCCAGGTGGAATATGAGCCTGACCCCCCTGACCGCTTCCCGGACTGCCCCGTAGTCCCTGAGGTCTCCGATGAAAGGCTCAACGCCCTTTTCCCTCAGCTTCTGGGCCTTGATCGGGCTTGTAGTCATCCCCCTGACTTCGTATCCCTCTGCCAGAAGCCTATCAACCAGATGGCTTCCTATGAACCCTGTGGCTCCGGTCACCAGCACTTTCACCTCAATCCCTCCGGCTCAGCGACAGTATGCGGCGTATTGCTCGTAAATAGCCTTTATGTAGCGCTTCGTCTCCTCTATCGGGATGATCTCCACGAACAGGTCCGGGTCCCGGCCGGCTTGTTCCCACCAGTTTTCCACTCTCTGGGGGCCGGCGTTGTAAGCTGCAAGGGCTGCAAACCAGTGGCCGAACCTCTCTTTCTGCCGGATGAGATACCATACTCCGAGCTTGAGGCTGACCCATGGCTTCTTCAGGGATTCTTCCGAGAAGTCCCTCCAGCCCAGGGCCGAGGCTATGTATTTGCCGGTGGAAGGGATTATCTGCATCAGGCCGATGGCCCCCGCCGGTGAGTTCGCCCATGGGTCAAAGAGGCTCTCCTGCCGGATCATGGCTGCCAGCAGGAGCGGGTCAATCCCGCTGGAGGTCGCTTCTTCCTCCAGAAGTCTGGGGAAGAAGAAGGGATAGGCCAGCGCCTCCAGCTCGGGCGGAGGCGATGCCTCGGCTCCCCGGGCAAGCCAGATAAGAGCTGTGGCTGAGCGAATGGAAAGGGAGTAAAGTTTTTTCTGGCGGAAGTAAAAGGTCAGGGATGCGAGGGCACAGGGGTCCTCCGCATGCTCGCGGTATAGGTTCGTGTAGAGGTTCAGAGCTTCATCCCTGTAGCCGGCCACCATCAGGGCCTCTGCCCTGAGGAAGCGCGGCTCTCTCTCAGGCTCAAAGGAGCAGGATTGGGGAGCCCAGGTCCTGACCCAATCCATGAGAGCTTCCGGGGAGAAGTCTTCTTCCCTCCTCTCACGGGCCGAGGCGAAATCAAACTTCCTGAGGCCTGCCAGGGCGCGCAGGCCGTAGTAGCTATCGGGGGCGAGGCTCCAGGCCCTGCTCCAGTAGCTCCTGGCCTCCGCCCATTTCCCCTGCCTGACCATTGCCTTCCCAATCCAGAAGTAGGCCCTGGAATCCCCCAGTTCCTTCCAGAGTTCAACGGCTCTGTCCAGTTCTCCGGCCCTGTAAAGAGCGAGGCCAGCTCTGAACAGAGCTTCTCCTCTTTCCTCCGAAGAAGAGGCCTTCTCCGCTAACCTGAGGTATAGCCCGGAGGCCAGGAGGAAATCCCCTTTCCTTTCCGCAAGGTAAGCTGCCCTCCCAAGGGCTGCGGAAGCAAAGGGGCTCTTGGGGTGGATTTCGGCGAGCTTGAGGTAGAGGGCGAAGGCTTCCTCGCTCCGGCCGGCCTGCTCAAGGGTTCTGCCCTTCTCCCACCACCCTTCGGGGACGAGAGGGCTATCGGGGTGGGTCTGTATGAGCCAATCCCACTCCCGCAGCGAAGCCTGGTAGTCCCCGAGTTTTCTGTATATGAGGGCCGAGTAGTAATGCACCTCAGCTTTATGGTCCTTCGGATGAGCGGCTATGTAGCGTCCGAACGCCAGCAGTGCAGCTCCGCAAGCCTGGGGGTAGGAATAGCAGGCGTGGTAATCCACAAGGCCTCTCAGGTAATCGTCCACCGGCTCCCCGGCTTCCACAAGCTCTATCAGGGAGAGGTAAGCGTAGGGGGAATCGGGGGAGAGCTCAAGGGCCCGCCGGAAGAGGCTGAAGGCCTTCCGCAGGTTGCCGGCTCCCCTGTGGACCTTTCCACAGAGGTAGCTGATGCGGGTCCGAACGGTTGCCGAAAGAGAAGCTTTCTCCAGGCCATCGCATTCGGATTGAGCTTGCCTGTAATCCTCAGCCTCGGCTAAGGTCTCAATCACCTTTTCCCGGAGGAGGATTGAGCTTCTGATCTTCAAAGCCTCCCGGTAGGCCTTCACCGCCTCCTGATGGAATCCCATCTGCCTGTAGAGGTCTCCGGCCTCTTCCCAGGCTATGTCGGCGAGCAATCCGCCGGTCCGGGCGTAATGGAGGTAAGCCTGAAGGGCTGCCTGGAGGTTGCCCGCTTCCCTGTAGAGGCGGCCGATCCGGAGCAACAGGGGCGAAGCCTCAGGATCCTGGGGATAGCGGGAGAGGAAATCCTGCCATACCTCAATGGCTCTTTGCCGGTCCGTTTCTTCAAGGCATTCTCCCAGGGCGAAGAGGGTTTCGGGGTCGGGAGGCATGCTCTCAAGGAGCCTGATGGCCTCGGTGCACCGCCCTTCTTCCTTGAGGGAGAGGGCTTCTTCCAGAGCGGGGGGACCCTGGGCCAGGGCTTCAAGGGCCAGCGTGAGGAGGATTGAGGCCAGGAGAAGCCTCTTCATCACAGCAGGCTATCCAGGATTATGCCGAGGAAGAGGAGCCCCAGGTATGGGCTTGTAACTTTGAAAGCCACCCAGGCGTTGCGTGCCGTGGGCCTGAACCAGAGGTAACCGTTGACGGCCAGCAGGGCAGCCCCTGGAATGTAGGCCAGAAGGGCGTAGATGAGCCCGAAATTGCCCGCCAGGTGGATCAGGACCGAAATAATGAACATGAGGAAAGCGGTTGAAACTATGCACCTGAGGACCTTCTTTTCACTGGTGACCACCGGCAGCATCGGAACCCCGGCGCGGGCGTAGTCATCGCGGTAGCGGATGGCCAGGCTCCAGATGTGGCTTGGGGTCCACAGCACCACCAGCGCTGCCATAAGCACAGGGAGGAGGGAAAGATCTCCTCGCATGGCTGCCCAGCCGAAGACCGTCGGAGCGCCTCCGCTGAAAGAGCCCAGAATTATGTTCCAGGGAGTGCGGCGCTTTGAGAGCAAACTGTAAACGACTATGTTGTCAAAGAGCCCAAACAGCATCCAGAACAGAGCCCACCCGTTCAGCAGGGCCGAGAGGGCTACGGCTGTGGCGATCAGGAGAAGGCCCCATGCGAGGGCCTCCTCAGGGGAGATTACGCCCTGAGGGAGGGGGCGGCGGCGGGTCCGCTCCATTATTGCGTCTATGTCCCTGTCAATGTAGCACGTGATCGTATTGGCTCCGGCGCATCCGGCGGTTATCGCCACAAAGGCCAGAAGCAGCCTGCTCCAGGGGATCGCTGGCCCGGTGGCGGCTATCATCCCCCCAAGCGCCGTGAAAACCAGGAGCGACACGCTCGGTGGTTTGGTCACCATAACATAACCTTTCAACTTAGCGGCCAGGTTCAGCTCCTCAGTTTTAACCAGTTTCTCTTCCATAGCTTAACCTCCGAATTATCTTCAACACGGGCCAGGAGCTCGGCCACGGTGAGCCCGAGCAAGGGGTGAACCAGGTCCGGAGCGATCTCCGCCAGGGGGGCCAGAACGAAGCGCCTCTCGTGCAGGCGGGGGTGGGGTATGGTGAGCTTTTCGTCGGAGAGGACCAGCCCGTTGTAGAAAAGGATGTCAATGTCAATGGGCCTTGGCCCCCACCGCACCCCTCCGGTGCGCCCCAGTTCCCTCTCAATGGCCTTGAGGAAATCAAGGAGCGGGTGGGGAGCGAGTTCCGTTTCTCCCGCAAAGGCGGCATTCAGGAACCAGGGCTGCTCCCTGTAACCCACCGGTTCCGTTTCGTAGAGGGAGGAAACCCGGAGAATGCGGACCTTCTCCTCCAGCCGTTCAAAGGCCTTAAGGATATTTCCTTCCCGGTCTCCCAGGTTGGAGCCAAGCCCGAGGTAGACTTCGGCCACTATTTCCCCACCCCGATTTTGTGGAGGTTTTCCAGGATGAAATCTTCAGGCATTGGCCCCCCGATGGTGACATCCACGATTTTCCCTGAGGAGTCAATCCAGAAAGTGGTGGGGAGGCCTCTTACCCCATACCTGTTAGCGACCTCCCCTTTCGCGTCCAGGAGGATGGGGAAAGTCACACCGACTTCTTCCACGAATTCTTTGACGGCCCTGGGGGAATCGCCCACGTTTATCCCCAGGATAACCAGTCCCGAGGGGCTTAATTCCCGGTATAATTTCTGGAAAATCGGCATTTCCTCGCGGCAGGGAGGGCACCAGGTGGCCCAGAAGTGGAGCAGGATGGGCTTGCCCCTGAACTCTTCAAAGCTCTTCTCCTGCCCTTCCAGGGACGGCAAAGCGAAAGAGGGAGCCAGGCCAAGTTCCTTTTCAGGGTTGCTCTTCGCGCTGCAGCTTGTCAGCAGGACCGCTGAGAGCACAAAAAGGGTGAACAAAGCAAACCTGAGCTTCTTCATGATTGCCTCCCGGATTTAAATGGGATTATAACTGCGCACCCTGGAGAAGTCAAGGAACACGAGTTCTTGCGCCAATACATCAAGGTCAGATGCTTGCGAAATTCGGCGAAGTTCATTCTTTCTTCCAGGTGCATACTGACCTCCTGGTAGCATTATCATTTGGCGACAGCATAGCACCCGGTAACATTTTACGTGAATGAACGCGGCAATTTGACTTGGAGCGATGCTTGTGGTATAGTAAGCCAAAACCAGTGAGGAGGGGGAATTTCATAGGTGAAACCGCAATACCGTGTGAACCGTGAAATCCAGGCTCCCAGGGTAAGAGTCATAGGCGAGGACGGCCGACAGATTGGAATAATGTCAATTCAGGAAGCACTCAGGTTAGCTTACGAGAAGGACCTGGACCTGGTGGAAGTGGCACCCGATAGCGACCCTCCCGTCTGCAGGCTGATGGACTACGAGAAGTTCCTCTACGAGAGGGCACGACGGGAGAGGGAAAGCCGGAAAGCCCGCAAGGGGGGAGAAGTAAAGGAGATACGTCTCAGACCGAGCATATCCGAACACGACCTCTCTTACCGAATCCAGGACATAAAAGATTTCATAAAAGAGGGCAACAAGGTCAGAGTGAGGGTCATGTTCAGGGGCAGGGAGGTTGATCACCCCGAGATGGCCCTCAGGCTTCTGGAAAGGATAATGGCTGGGGTTTCGGATGTGGCCAAGATCGATCAGAAGCCCCAGTCCGATGGGAGAAGTCTGGTGATGATCTTAGCATCAAAGTGAGGAGGTGGGAGAAGTGCCGAAGCTCAAGACTCATAAGGCGACAGCCAAAAGGTTCAAGGTGACCGGGAAAGGTAAAATAATGAGGACCAAGCAGGGCAAGAGCCACCTGCGCCGCAAGAAGTCGGCCAGGGCCAAGGCCCTCTACGATGAGATGATTGAAGTCACCTGCAGGGGCGATAAGAAGAAAGTCCGCCGCCTTGCACCATACCTTGGCTAAGGAGGTTGAGAAGTGAGGGTAAAGGGAGGTGTTGTAACCAGAAGGCGCCACAAGAGGGTTCTTAAGCTTACGGAAGGGCAGTTCGGAGCGAGGCATGCCCTGTTCAAGCGGGCCCACGAGGCCATGATGAAATCCCTCATGTATGCTTACATAGACCGACGGACCCGCAAGAGGGATTTCAGGCGTCTCTGGATCGTCAGGATAAACGCTGCCGCAAGGGCCCACGGGCTTACCTATGGAAAGTTCATCTGCGGCCTCCGCAGGGCAGGAGTTGAGGTCAACAGGAAAATGCTCGCCGAAATGGCCGTGAAGGACCAGGCAGCTTTCGCCAGGCTGGTGGAAGTAGCCAAGGCTGCTCTTTAACAGTTGAAAAGGGCCGGGAAAGGTGGGGTAATAACCAGCATTCATAACGAGAAGGTTAAGCTTGCCCGTTCTCTCCTCACTCGCAAGGGGCGATGGAAGCACAGGCTCTTCCTGGTGGAAGGAAAGCGAACTTTACTGGAGGCCATTAACGCGGGATTCAGGCCCGTTTTTGTCCTTTATTCCGGGGATTTTGCCCGAAGGGAAGAAATACCTCTGGAAGGGGTTGCCTGCTACCAGGTTACAGATGCCATTATAAAAGTCGTGTCTTCCACCGTAACTCCCCAGGGCATTGTGGCCGTTTTCCCGTTCCCGGAGCTGCCCATCCCGGATGAGTGGGATCTCGCCGTTGTCTTAGATGGGGTTCAGAACCCGGAGAATGTGGGGGCTGTGATGCGCACGGCGGCGGCTTCGGGGGCGGCCTTCCTGGCCACAACCCCCAGCTCCGCCGACCCCTACAACCCTAAAGCGGTCCGCGCCGCAATGGGAGCCCATTTCCACATCCCCATCAGGCCGGACACTCCCTGGGAAGAGCTCAGGGACCTCTTCCGGGGCAAGCAGATCCTCCTGGCCGACCCCCAGGGGCCGGTGCCTTACTTCGCTGTGGACTGGACCCTCCCTTCGGTCCTGGTGATAGGAGGAGAGGCGAGGGGAGCTACGGATGGAGCACGTAAGCTGGCCCACAGGGTTATTTCCATCCCCATGGCCAGGCCAATTGAATCCCTGAACGCAGCCGTGGCCGCCGGTGTTATCTTATACGAAGCTTTCCGCCAGCGCCTCCTTTCCCGGTCTCCCTGAAGAAAGGGGGTGAGACTATGATGATACTTCTGCGCTTTATCGGCTTCATTGTCTTTGGCGTTCTCGGCTGGCAGATGGGCTCTCTCCTGGCGGGTGGTTTTTTCGACCAGTCTTTCCGCTATGTCTTCAGCCTGGCCCTCGCATCGGGGGCTATAGGGTTCATCGTAACCCCGTGGATTACCGTTTACCCCTTCCGCTGGCTCAGGGAAAAGATAAAGGCTTTGCCCTCCCGGAACCTTGTAGCGGGATTCATCGGGCTTGTCATAGGCTTGCTGGTTTCAGCTCTGGTCTCCATCCCGATCTCCTTCCTCCCCTCACCTCTGGGGAAGATTCTGCCCTCCATCGCCACGTTGATCCTGACCTACATCGCCGTGATGGTAGCCGTCATCCGCCAGAAAGATATCTACCAGCTCATGAGTTCCCGCCTCCCCTTCAAGGGAGAGCCTTTCCCCTCCGAAAACTACATCCTGTTGGACACAAGCGTTATAATAGACGGGCGTATAGTTGACATAAGCCGGACAGGTTTCCTGCGGGGGACCCTCCTTATCCCCCGCTTCATCCTGAATGAGCTTCACCACATAGCCGATTCTCAGGACATCCTCCGGCGCAACAGGGGCCGGAGGGGCCTTGAGATGCTGGATAAGCTCCGCCGTGAGGCCATAATCCCCGTTCAGGTTACCGATATGGACGTGGAAGAGGCTAAAGAGGTGGATGAAAAGCTTATCCTCCTGGCCCGCAAGCTCCAGTGCCCCATCCTCACCAACGATTACAACCTCAACAGGGTAGCCCGCCTCCAGGGAGTGGAAGTCCTGAACCTGAACGAGCTGGCTAACGCCGTCAAGACTGTAGTCCTGCCGGGCGAGAGCCTGACAATCCACATAATCCAGGAAGGGAAGGAGCCCAACCAGGGCGTGGGCTACCTGGACGATGGCACCATGGTGGTGGTGGAGAACGGTCGCCGTTTCATAAATTCAACCATTGAGGTAACCGTCACCAAAGTCCTGCAGACCGATAAAGGCAGGATAATTTTCGCTCAGCCTGACGGCCGTAAGTAGGAGGGGATATGGCGCTGGAAATATACAACTCCCTGACCCGGAGGAAGGAGAAATTTGAGCCTTTGCACCCCGGATTCGTGGGCATTTATGTCTGCGGCCCCACTGTCTACGACCACCCTCACATCGGCCATGCCAAAAGCTATGTCTCCTTTGACGTGGTGGTGCGGTATCTCCGTTACCTGGGCTACAGGGTGCGCTACGTCCAGAACATAACCGATGTCGGCCATCTGCTGGAGAGCGGAGAGGACAGGATCCTCAAGAAGGCGAAGATTGAGAAGCTTGAGCCAATGGAGGTGGCGGAGAAGTATACCCGCAGTTACTTTGAGGACATGGATGCCCTCAACGTCCAGAGGCCCGATATCTCCCCCAGAGCCAGCGGGCACATCCCCGAGCAGATAGAGCTCGTGAAGATCCTTCTGGAGAAAGGCTTCGCTTACGAGGTCAATGGCTCCGTTTACTTTGAAGTGGCCAAATTCCCCGAATACGGGAAGCTTTCGGGGCGGAAGGTGGAGGAGCTCGTAGAGGGTTACCGGATAGATCCCAGCCCTGACAAGAAGCACCCGGCTGATTTTGCCCTCTGGAAGAGGGCGGAGCCCGAGCACATAATGCGCTGGCCGAGCCCCTGGGGATGGGGTTATCCGGGCTGGCACACGGAGTGCTCGGTCATGTCCACCAAATACCTGGGCCAGCCCTTTGACATCCACGGCGGAGGGATAGACAACATCTTCCCCCACCACGAGTGCGAGATCGCCCAGAGCGAGGCTGCCTACGGCGTCCCCTTCGTCCGCTACTGGATGCACAACAACATGGTTACGGTGGAAGGGGTCAAGATGAGCAAATCCCTGGGGAACGCCATATACCTCAAGGACCTCTTCAAGCGCTACAGCCCGATGACCGTGCGCTTCTTCATCCTGAGCAGTCACTACCGCTCGCCCCTTGACTTCTCCGATGAAGCCCTCTCGGCGGCGGAGAGAGGCCTTGAGAGGCTCTGGAACACCGTCAGGGAAGTAAGGGAGCGCATCCCCTTCTCCGAGACCGGCCCCATACCCCAGGATGTGGCTGATGCCCTGGCCAACCGGAAGGCCCGCTTCCTGGCCGCAATGGACGATGACTTCAACACGGCTGCAGCCATCGGAGAACTCTTTGAGCTCTCCAGGGAGGTAAATGCGTGGCTTGGAGGCGACCGTCCCCTCTCCAGAGATGCCCTCATGGCCATAGATAGCCTCTACACGGAACTGGGTGATACCATCCTGGGGATAATACCTCAGAAATTCCCCGAAGAGCTCAGGGGCGAGCTTGAGGTGCCCTTGATTCAGCTGCTCATTGAACTGCGCCAGGAATTCCGCAGGGCTCAGGACTGGGAGAAAGCCGACCGCATAAGGGAAAGGTTGAGGGAACTGGGCATAATCCTTGAGGATACTCCGCAGGGGACCAGGTGGCGAAGGGCAAGGGTTCAGGCGTAAGGGAAGAGCCTCTGAGGCCCCTGAGCCCGGGGCGGGAGTTCCTCTACGGCCGCAACTCCGTCTTAGAGGCCCTCAGGGCCCGGAGGCGCAAGTTTTACCGCCTCATCCTGGCCGAGGGTGTAAGGGATTCCCCTCCGATAAGGGAGATCATCTCCCTGGCTGACCGCCTCGGCCTGTATCCTGTTTTCATGCCGCGGGAGAGGCTTGACTCCGCCATACCCGATGGCTCCCACCAGGGGGTTATCCTGGAAGTTTCCACCTACCCTTATGCCTCCTTTGAGGAAATCCTCCAGGGTGAGCCAGGGCTGATTCTGGTCCTGGATCTCCTGCAGGACCCGCAGAACGTTGGGAGTCTCCTCCGCACGGCCGAAGCCACGGGGGTCAAAGGGGTCATAATTCAGGAGAGGAACGCCGTGGGCATAACCCCGGCCGTGGCGAAGGCTTCGGCCGGAGCTGTTGAATACCTCAGGGTTGTTCAGGTCCCGAACCTGAACCGGGCCCTGGAGAAACTCAAGGAGCACGGCTACTGGATTGCCGGGCTTGAGTCCATCCCTGAAGCTCAGGACCTCTTTGAAGCCCGGATCCCCTTTCCCCTGGCCCTGGTGGTGGGGAGCGAGGGCAAGGGCTTGAGGCCATCGGTCAGGGAGAAGTGCGAGCTCTTCCTCAAACTGCCGATGGAGGGAAGGGTCTCTTCCCTCAACGTGGCGGTGGCTGGTTCAGTAGCCCTCTACTGGCTCTACCGATTTCGTCCGGGAAAGGAGGCCTCATGAGGATACTGGTAACCGGGGGAGCGGGTTTCATCGGCTCCCACGTGGTGGATGCTTTCATCCGGGAAGGGCACGAGGTCATTGTGGTGGACAACCTCCACACGGGCAAGCTGAGCAACCTGAACCCCAGAGCCCACTTCTACCTCGCCGACATCCGTTCCCCGGAGCTTGAGGAGATCTTCGCCAGACACCGGCCTGAAGTGATCTCCCACCAGGCAGCTCTGGTGAACGTTCGGGAGTCAATGCTCAAGCCTGCCCTCTACGCCGAAGTGAACATAATCGGTTCTCTCAACCTCATGGAACTGGCTCGCCGCTACGGGGTCCGGAAGATAATCTACGCCTCCACAGGCGGAGCCGTCTACGGTGAGCCCGAATACCTTCCCGTTGATGAAAATCATCCGATAAACCCCCTTGACCCTTACGGCGCCAGCAAGCACGCGGTTGAGCACTACCTGCACCTCTATTACCTCAACTATGGCATTGAATACATCTCCCTGCGCTACCCCAACGTCTATGGGCCGAGGCAGGACCCGTATGGGGAGGCCGGGGTGGTGGCCATCTTTACGGGCCAGATGCTCCGGGGGGAGCAACCCGTTATCAACGGCTCCGGTGAGCAGGAGAGGGATTTCGTCTACGTGGAAGATATAGCCAGAGCCAACATCCTGGCCTTAAATAAAGAAGGATGCGGCATCTACAACCTCGGCTGGGGCAAAGGGACCTCTGTGAACGAGATCTTCCGCCTCCTCAAGGAACTGACCGGATACCAGGGCACGGCTGTGCACGGCCCTCCCAAGCAGGGGGAAGTTTTCAAAATATACCTGAACGCTGAAAAGGCCCGGCGGGAACTTGGCTGGGAGCCCCTCGTCCCCCTGGAGGAGGGCCTCATCAGGACCGTTGAATATTTCCGTTCGGCCTCATGACCATCCCCGTCCGCTAAATTAACATTTTGCCATGTCTCTGAAGGGGGTGTATAATTAACCCGGCCGCTTGGACAGGGCTTTCCCTGGAGGCTGATTTTCTATGGGGACAAAAATCCTGGCAATCACAATGAATCCCGACATTTTCTCTAAGCTTTTTCCATCAATGATGAAATCCGGCTACGAGGTCATTTTCTCCTCCCCATCCGCTGAGGAGATGCGCAGGAAGCTTCAGGAAAAGCCGGATGTCATCTTAGTTGACGCCCTGTCCCTGAATGCAATCTGGTTGAGGGATGTTTCGGATTTCATAAGGACGAAAGCTTACATGCTCCCGGTAATCCTGCTCACTTCAAAAGGCAAGCACACCCCTGTGGAGGCCGATGAGGTAATCTATGAGCCGATGACCTGGCGGAAGCTCCTCCCCCGCCTCAGGAAAGTGGTGGGGACCAAGCGGTTCCTGAAGAGCGGCGAAATCACCCTCGACCTCCTCCGGCGGGTCCTGATAGTCGGAAACCAGGAGCACCACCTGACCCCCAAGCTGGCCCAGCTTCTGGAACTCTTCATGCGGAACAGGGGCAAAATCCTCACCAGACCCTACCTCATAAAGAAGGTCTGGAACAGCGATTACGTTGACGATACCCGCACCCTTGATGTCCACATCTGCTGGCTCCGCCGATTGATCCCGGAAAATTACCTCAAAACGGTCAAAAAAGTGGGCTACAAGTTTGATGTCCCATCTGAAGATTAGGATACTGGTATTCACCGGCGGGTTCGTATCCCTGGGGGTTGAGATAACGGCCTCCAGGCTGATGGAGCGAGCCTTCGGTTCAACTTTATGGGCCTGGTCCACTCTGATCGGACTGATCCTGGGCTATCTGTCCCTGGGCTACTTTCTCGGCGGTAAGCTCGCCGACAGATACCCTCAGCCCGCCATCCTCTACCGGATCGCTTTCCTGGCCGGCCTATGCACCGGATTGATACCCTTCGCTTCCTCACCCCTCTTTGCTCTGGTTGAATTTTTCAGCCCCTGGGGAAGCTTCGGAGATTTCATCCCACTGATCGCTTTCTTCACGGGAATGGCCATCCTGCTCTTAGCCCCTGTCACCCTGATGGGGGCCATAAGCCCTTTCGCCCTCAGGCTATCCGTGAGCAGTGTGGGTGAGGCCGGTGAGAAGGGAGGAGCGATCTTTGCCCTGTCCACGGCAGGGAGCATCCTGGGCGCCTTCGTCCCCCCTTTCCTGCTCATCCCTTACCTCGGGACTACCAGGACCTTCCTCGTCCTGGCCCTCATCCTGATGGCCGTTTCGCTCTGGGGTATCCTGCCGCAGGCCGGAGGCCGGACGTTCCTCTATCTTGCCCTGATGGCTGTGACCATACCCCTGGGCCTCGGTGCCAGGATCGCTCCACCCTTCAGGGGCCAGGTCCTCTTTGAGGGAGAATCCCCCTACAACTACGTCTGGGTCATCCAGGTGGGGGAGGATATCTACCTCCTGCTCAACGAGGGTTTCGGCGTTCAATCTGTCTACAACCCGAACGAAGTGCTCACAGGGGGCATCTGGGATTATTTCCTCCTGGCCCCCCTCTTCAACGATCCCCCTTTCTCGCCCTCCAAGGTCAAGAGCCTCTGCCTCATAGGACTGGCTGGCGGGACCATCTCCAGGCTTTACACCTCGGTTTACGGCCCGATCCCCATTGATGGGGTGGAGATTGACCCCCTGGTGGTGGAGATCGCCAGGAAATTCATGGCCCTTGATAGTCCGAACCTCAACGTTGTGGTGGATGACGGCCGTCGCTACCTGAGCCGTTCTCGCAGGGTCTACGACGTGATAGCTGTTGACGCCTACCGCCCTCCCTACATCCCTTTCCATTTGACCACGAAGGAGTTCTTCCAGGAGGTTCTTGAACACCTGAGCCCCGATGGTGTTGTGGCCGTTAATGTGGCCCATACTCCCGGCGATTACCGCCTGGTCAATGCCATTGCCGCGACCATGGCTTCGGTTTTCCCCAGCGTCTACATCGTAGATGAACCCCCGGGCGATCATCCGGTGGCCAACTCCCTTGTGGTGGGGACGGCTTCGGCCACAAAGCCGGAGAATTTTGCCATCAACATCGGTTTCGTGGAGAATCCATACCTCCTGGAAGTTGCCAGAAGGGCCCTTCCGGAGTTAAAAATCTTTACAGGGGGGAGCAGCATCCTCACCGATGACCATGCTCCGGTGGAGCACATCACCCATATGGTGATCCTTGATTACCTGAGGGGGAAGAGATGAAGGGGCAGAGGACCGGGGTGGCAGATCTTCCCCTGCACTGGGGGGAGGTGCCGCGCTGGCTTTTCGGGAGGATGGCCCTGCTGGCCAGGGAGATAGTCACCATAATTGTGATGGAGTTCGGCACGGCCGAGCTTTTGAGGAGGCTTTCGGATCCGTTCTGGTTCCAGGCTTTCGGGTGCGTGTTAGGCTTCGACTGGCACTCCAGTGGCCTGACCACCACCACCTGCGGGGCGCTCAAGGAGGGCCTCAAAGATCTGGGGGACGAACTCGGGATATTCGTGGCCGGAGGAAAGGGTGGGACTTCCCGCCGTGCCCCTGAAGAGATCCTGGCCAGGGGGGAGCTCCTCTCCGTCGACCCGGCCGGACTCGTCTATGCCAGCAGGATGGCCGCCAAGGTGGACAACACTGCCCTGCAGGATGGCTTTCAGATTTACCACCACACCTTCGTCTTCGACCGGGAAGGGAACTGGTGCGTGATCCAGCAGGGGATGAACCCGGCAAACCGCTACGCCCGCCGCTACCACTGGCTCGGGGAGAGGGTCAAAAGTTTCGTCTGCGAACCCCACAGTGCCGTTTGCTGCGACCTGGTGACGGAGCCGCTGAACCTGGTGGCTGCGGAGAGCGAAGAAGCCAGGCGGATAAGCGCCATGCTGGCCTGCGAGAAACCGGAGAAACTCGTAAAGGAGCTGAAGCGCCTCAAAACCCTTGAGCTGCCTCCCCGCCACCACATCCTCCTGGAGGACATCGCTCCCGACCGCCTCTACTCCATATTCCTCCGGACATACGAACGCCAGCCGGAAGATTTCGTCTCCCTCCTGGAGATGGAAGGAGTTGGGCCCAAGACGGTGAGAGCCCTGAGCCTCATTGCCGAACTCCTCTACGGCGCACCGGTGAGCTACCGCGATCCGGTCCGCTTCAGTTTTGCCCACGGGGGCAAGGATGGCCACCCTTACCGGGTGGACCGCCGCACCTACGACCGCTCCATTGAAATTCTGGGGGAAGCAGTCAGGCGAGCGAAGGTCGGGCAGAGGGAGAAGCTGGAAGCCCTGAAGAGGCTTTCCCGCTATGCGCTTCGTGGGGATTGATCTGGCCTGGTCGCCCCGTAACCCTTCGGCCGTTGTGGTCCTCGAAGGAGAGCGGGCAGTTGCCTGGAGCGAGAGGGTCGTAAGCGACGAAGAGATCGTTGCCTTCATTAAAATAGTCGTGGGTGAGGAGCCTGCCCTTGTGGCCGTGGATGCACCGCTGATCGTGCCGAACGAGAGCGGGTGGCGCCCCTGCGATCGCAAGCTCGCCGGAGCTTTCCGCCCCTTTGAGGCTGCTCCTCATCCGGCCAACCGGCGCCGTTTCGGGGGAAAGGTCCGGGGGGAAGAGCTGGTGCGGAGGCTCAAGGCGGAGGGTTTCGTCCACTCCCCGTTCATTGAGCCTCAGAAGGAGGTGAGGCAGGTTGTGGAGGTTTACCCCCACCCTGCTGCCGTCAACCTCTTCGGCCTGGACAGGACTCTCAAATACAAGGCAAGGCCTGGGCGTTCCCTGGAATTCAGGAAAGCGGAGCTTTCCCGCTACATGGCCCTCCTCCGCAGCCTGGAGCTGGCATCCCCTCCCCTTCACGCCCCTGAAATCCTTTCCGTGGAGCTTTCCCCCCTCAGGGGCAGGGCCCTCAAGGCCTTTGAGGACCTCCTGGATGCGCTTTTCTGCGCCTACATAGCCCTCCACTGCTGGTTCTGGGGTCCCCGGGGGTATGAAATTTTCGGCAGTATGGAGGAGGGCTACATCCTCGTGCCTGTTTCCCGGAGGCAAAGGTTGTGCTACCGCCGGGATAATGTATAATTAAGCCCGACAAACTCCTGGAGGGACGGTCATGAAGGAATTAGCCATGCGAGCCCTGGAAACCGCCAGGATCAGAGGCGCCACCTACGCCGACATCCGCATTGTCCACAGGACTGAGCAGAGCATAAACGTGAAAAACGGCGTGGTGGAAGCCATCTCTCAGGAGGAAAGCCTCGGCTTCGGGGTGAGAGTCATAGCCGATGGAGCCTGGGGGTTCGCCAGCTCTTCGGTCCTGACCCCGGAGGAGGTGGATAGAGTGGCAGCTCTGGCTGTAGCCATCGCCAAAGCAAGTGCCCTCACCAAACTTGAGGATGTGGACATCGGCCCCCCCGAGGTCCACGTGGGATCCTACAGGACGCCTGTCAAAATTGACCCCTTCTCAATCCCCCTGGAAAAGAAGATTGAGCTGCTCCTTGCCGCCAGTGAAGAAATGCGCCGGACGAAAGAGGTCAAGGTGGCGAGGGCGAGCCTGGGCTTCCTCAAGGAGTTCAAGATCTTCGCCAGCACCGAAGGAAGCTACATAGAGCAGGAGATCGTGGAAAGCGGCGGGGGGCTGGAGGCTACAGCCGTAAGCCCTGAAGATGTCCAGAAGCGTTCTTACCCCAACTCCTTCGGTCGCCACCAGGGGACGGCGGGCTGGGAATTCATTGAGGAGATGAAGCTTGTGGAAAATGCCGCCCGCACCGGGGAAGAGGCTGCCCAGCTCCTCTATGCACCCCAGTGTCCATCCATGGTCACCACCGTAATCATAGGGGGAGCGCAGCTTGCCCTCCAGGTCCACGAATCCTGCGGTCACCCCACCGAACTGGACCGGGTCTTCGGCACCGAGGCTTCCTTCGCCGGCACGAGCTTCCTCACCACCGACAAGTTGGGGACTTTCCGCTACGGCTCCGAGATCGTCAACCTCACGGCCGATGCCACCATACCCGGCGCCCTGGGCACCTTCGGCTACGACGACGAGGGCATCCCTGCCCAGCGCACCTACCTGGTAAAGGACGGGATTTTTGTGGGCTACCTGATGAGCCGGGAGACCGCCCGCCGCCTGGGCCTCAGGTCAAACGGCTGCATGAGGGCTGATGGCTGGAACCGCATCCCCCTGATCAGGATGACCAACATAAACCTGGAGCCGGGCGAGTGGGACCTGGAGGACCTGATCGCCGATACCGAAGAAGGCATCTACATGGAAACCAATAAGTCCTGGAGCATTGACGACAAGCGCCTCAACTTCCAGTTCGGGACGGAGATCGCTTACGAGATAAAGAAGGGCAAGCTGGGCAGGCTCCTCAAGAACGCCACCTACACCGGCATAACCCCTCAGTTCTGGCAGAGCTGCGATGCCATCTGCAACTCCAAATACTGGAAGGTCTGGGGGACACCGAACTGCGGCAAAGGCGAACCTATCCAGATAGCCCACGTGGGGCATGGGACGGCCCCCGCTCGCTTCAGGAACGTGAGGGTGGGAGTGATGAGAGAGTAGCTTTGCTCCGCAGACCTGCGATAAACCTTGAGTTTGAAGGGGGGTGAGGAGGCCGTGCCTCGCCCCCCTTTTTCAATCAGGAGGGAAGGGTTGAGGGTTTTCCGTGCTCTGGTGAGCTTTTCACTGCTCGCAGGGGGGCTTTACCTTTTCATCACGGGCCTCTGGGCCGATGCCCTTGACCTGAACCGCTCGGTCTACCACCGGAATGGAGGCCTCATTGTGACCGCAATCGCTGCCGTTCACGTATGGCTGAACCGCAGGGCTTTGCTCTCTTACATCCGGACACCCCCTTCTCCCGGTCGGGAGAAGCCCCCTGCCGTTTCCCCTTCTGAAAAGCCTTCCCGTCGCGCCTTCCTTGCTGCATCCGCTGCGGCTGCGGGCGGATTCCTCCTGGGTTACCTCTGGCCCCGGCGGCTCCCGGAACTCGGCCCCTATACCGATTTGGGCGAATTCTACCATCAGTGGAGCAAGCCGGGGTTCCGGAGCATGGTAGGGAGCCTCGTCCGGTGGGGGGAGCCTGTCCAGACCTTCAAGGAATACCGGGAGGCCACTGCCATCCCCCTGCCCGGGCCTGAACCCATGGGGAAGATGACCCTGGAGGAAGCTCTGCAGAGGAGGCGTTCGGTCCGGGATTACTCCGGCGACCCCCTTTCCCTGGAGGAACTCTCCCTTCTCCTGCACCTGGCCGACGGCATAACCCTCTGGCGCTACGGGATCGGGTTCAGGACGGCTCCCTCAGCCGGAGCCCTCTACCCCATTGAGATCTACATTGCGGTCAACCGGGTGGAGGGGCTCAGGCCGGGGATATATCACTACAACGTGAGGGGCCATTACCTTGAACTCCTGAAGGAGGGGGACTTCCGGCAGGAAATGGTGTATGCCTGCCTGGGGCAGGAGATGCCCGGGACCGCTGCTGTAACCTTTATCCTCACGGCCGTCTTCCAGAGGACCCGGTGGAAATACCGGGAGCGGGCCTACCGCTACATCCTCCTTGAGGGAGGGCACATCGGGCAGAACATTTACCTCGGGGCCACGGCCATGGGCCTGGGGGCCTGCGCCATCGGCGCTTTCCTCGATGACCCCGTAAACAGCCTCATAGGGGTGGACGGAAGGGAGGAGGCGGTCATCTACATCCTCACCGTTGGAAAGCCTCTGCCGGCATAAAGGCGAGGGGAAGAATCACTCCACGATTTCAAGCTTTGCGATCCTGGCGAGGAGGCGCTTCAGGCCCTTGCCCGGGAAAGCCACCGTCACCTCTTCTTCCCCATCCTTCACCACACTTTCAACCACAACCCCTTCTCCGAAGATCGGGTGGCGGACCTTAGCCCCGAGCTTGAAGGTGGGGGAAATGGGCTGGGCCGGTGCTTCCTTTTTCTCTTCCAGCTCCAGGTCCTCGCTGTAATACCGCAGGAGGTAGGAGGGTATTTCCTGGATGAACCGGGACGGCTCGGAGTGCGAGGAGCTCCGGTAAGGCGAGCGGCGGAAGGTGTAGACCAGGTAGACCCTGTCCTTTGCCCTCGTTATACCCACGTAGCAGAGCCTCCGCTCCTCCATCATCTCCTCCAGGTCATCGTAGGAGCGGATGTGGGGGAAGAGACCTTCTTCCATCCCGATGATGAAGACGACCGGGAACTCAAGGCCCTTGGCCATGTGGAGGGTCAGGAGGACCGGGACTTCCGTCCTTTCCTCCAGGTTATCCACATCCGATACCAGGGTAACTCCTTCCAGGAAAGCGGTGAGCCCTTCGCGGGGCGGGAATGTGGCGTATTCCTCCGCCGCTCTGCGCAGCTCCTGGACGTTCTCCCACCGCTCCTGGCCCTCAAGCGTGCCGTCCTGAAGGTAATCTCCGTATCCAGTCCTCTCTAAGACGTAATCCAGCAGGCTGAGGATGTCCTTCTCGTCGGCGGCTCTGGAGAGGTCCTCCAGAAGCTCCAGGAAAGCGATGAGGGACCTGGCAACCTGAGGGGAGAAGCCCATCCGCCTGGGATCGTCCCGGACCAGCTTCAGGACTTCGTAGAGGTGGAGGGCCCTGGAGAAAGCGATGTTCTGGAGAGTCCTCACCGTCTGGGGGCCTATCCCCCTGGGGGGAACGTTTATGACTCGCTGCATGCTTATGTCATCCAAGGGGTTGAGGATGAGGCGGAGGTAAGCTAACACGTCCTTTATCTCTTTCCTCTCGTAGAAGCGGATCGCGCCCACCAGCCTGTAGGGCATATTGTGGCGGACGAAGGCTTCCTCAACCACCCTGGATTGAGCATTTGTCCGATACATCACGGCGAAGTCCCCGGGGCTGTAGAGCTTTTTCTGGATGAGGCGCTTTATCTCCCGGACCACGAACTCCCCTTCTTCGGCTTCATCGTAGGCTTCATAGAGGATTATGGGGAGGCCCTTGCCCCTTTCGGTGTAAAGCCGCTTGGGGGTCCGGTGGGGGTTGCGGGAAATTATGCTCTGGGCTGCATCCAGGATGGTCTGAGTTGAGCGGTAATTCTTCTCCAACAGGATGATTTTGGCCTCGGGGAAGTCTTCCCGGAAGCGCAGGACGTTGCGCCAGTCGGCCCCACGGAACCGGTATATGGACTGGTCCTCATCCCCAACGGCGAAGAGGTTGCGGTGCACCCTGGCCAGCTCCCGCAGGATCTCATACTGGGCCATGTTCGTGTCCTGGAACTCATCCACCATTATCTGGAGGAAACGCCGCCTGTATTTCTCCAGGACCTGAGGCGCTTCCTTCCAGAGCCTGACCACCGATAGCAGCAGGTCATCAAAGTCAAGGGCGTTGTGGCTCCTGAGGATTTCCTGGTAGCGCTCGTAGACCCGGCGCATGACCTCTTCCCAGTAGGTGGAGGGGGTGAAATCGGAGGGGAAGATTATCTCGGCTTTCAGGCGGGATATGGCCTGCAAAAGGGCCGGGGGGCGGTAGAGCTTCTCGTTGAGGTTGAGCTCGCGCACGGCCTGGCGGACCGCGCTGAGCTGGTCCTCTTCATCGTAGATGACGAAAGAAGAAGGGATGCCTATGGCCTCGCCTTCCCGGCGCAGGATGCGGGCGCATATGGCGTGAAAAGTGCCGACGGTTATCTGTTCAACCCTTTCCCCCAGGAGCCTGTAGAGGCGTTCCTTCATCTCCCTGGCTGCCTTGTTGGTGAAGGTCACGGCCATGATGGAATAGGGGGAAAGGCCGCACACTTTTATCAGGTAAGCCGCCCGGTGGACCAGGACTTTGGTCTTCCCGCTGCCAGGTCCGGCCAGAACAAGGACCGGCCCCTCTATCGTTTCCACTGCTTCCTTCTGGGCTTCGTTCAGGCCTTCCAGGAGGTCCATGGTTTGCTCCTTCAGCGGTGGATGACCGTGCACCTTTCGGGGAGCCGGCCCATGAGGGCGTTCCGGAGGGAGCCTGGCTCTTCCCCTGACATTATCACGACTTTCAGGCGGGGGAGCTTCTCCACCAGGCTCAGCATGAGGTTGACCTTTTCCTCCATCCCGCCCGTGACATCAACCCCGTGGGACCCGCCCAGGGAGCCCCAGATCAGCCCCCGATCGGAAGGGGTCAGTTCGGGTATAAGCCTGGCCTCCGGATCCCTGAGGGGGTCGGAGGTGAAAACTCCCTCCACTTTGCCCAGCAGGAAGATAGCAGATGGGCGGAGCTTCGGGGCAAGGTAGAAGAAAAGTTCATCGGTGGAGACAATGGTGGAACCCCTGACCTGGTCGAAGGCCACGTCGCCGTAGATGATGGGGACGAGGCCTCTTTCCAGCGCCCTCTTTATCTGGCGCCACTCCCACCGGATTATGCTACCGTTGCGGCAGAGGACCGAAGCCGAAGGCTGCAGGGGGAAGGCCTTTATGCCGGCGGAGAGCATGGCTTCGGTGACCAGGCGGTTCAGGCGGGCAGCAGCGGTGGCCGTTTCGGCAAAACCCCTCCACCCCTCGGGCCCGCTTACTCCTTCCCTCACCCTGTAGCGGCTTCCCGCAAAGTGCCCGAAGGACCCACTCCCGTGCCCCACCACCAGCCTGAGGTCCGGAAAGCTATCAAGAGCTTCCCTCATTTCGCGGGCAAGCCTCTCAATTACCTCCTGCCTGACCGTTGCTTCGCGGGTTTTATCGGTTATCAGGGAGCCCCCCAGCTTCACCAGGACGAGCTTTCCGGACCCTGACTTCATTCCCGTCCACCTCCACGAAATCCCCTGTGGAGATCTTCTCGCAGGGGATGAGGTCCACCATGGGTATTTCAGCCATTACAGCTCCGACCGCTACCACCGGGTCGGCCTGGGAGTTGATGATAGCGGCGGGAGCGAGGCCCTTCTGCTTCAGGCGGTAGAGTATGTATGAGCCCACGGTGCTCCCTTTCCCCGTGGGGAAGACCAGGATTTTCCCCGCAATGCTCTGACCCTCCAGAGGGTGCCCCTTTTCAATGACCAGGCCCGTTTCCGGATCAACCCCGCCGAAGAAACTTATGGGTTCAGGCGAGACGAGGGCTTCCCCACTGACCTTTCCCGCTTTTATCACCCTTCCCCTGAAGGTTAAAATTTCACCCTCCTCTGACCCAGGGCGGTCTGTCACCGCTTTCATTCTCCGGAAAATACGGTTTTATATCAAGGATTGGGGTGCCGTTGTAGGCGTCAAGGCCCTTAACCACGAGCTTGTTCCCCTCTCTGCGGATCAGTTCCACCACCGTTACCCCGATCCGGTTTGGGCGCACGGGGGCTCTTGTGCTGAAGACTCCCCGGAGAGGCCTTGAAGGGTCACCCCGGGGATGCACCTTCAGGCGGGTCTCCTCCGCCAGGTGGAACCAGAAGATCACCATTATGCGGGCGAACTCCTCTATCCCCTCAAGGCCTTCTTCCAGCCCGGGGTCTATTTCCAGGGTGGAGACAACCCGGGACCAGTCCACCTTCTCGGATTCCTTATCCACGTCGTTCACAACTTTGCCGATCGGCCTGAGGCAGATCTCCATGGTGTCCTCCCAGCCTATTATAGTCCGCATTGCCGGCGGGGGCAACTCATTTCAGAAGATCCCGCTGATGAAAGCTGCCGTTCGGGGGTCCGAGGGGCTGGAAAAGAATTCACCGGTGGGGGCTACCTCCACGAGCTCCCCGTTCAGGAGGAAGGCGATCCGGTGGGCGAGCCTGCGGGCCTGAAAGATGTTGTGGGTGACCAGGACGATGGTGGTGCCACTGCGGTTGACCTCCCGGATGATTTCTTCCACCATGAGGATCCGGCCGGGGTCAAGGTTGGCCGTGGGTTCGTCCAGGAGGAGGACCTCGGGCTCGAGGACGAGGGCTCTGGCCAGGGCAACCCGCTGGGCCTCTCCCCCCGAAAGCTTCCGGGCCGGGAGATGGCCCATACCCTCCAGGTCCAGCTTCCGGAGCATTTCCTTCACCTTCGCTTCCGCATTCCTCACGCCGCGGGCGAGGAGACCGTAAGCGACGTTCTCCTCCACGCTTCCCTCCAGGAGGAGGGGCCTCTGGAAGACCATGGTTATCTTCCGCATCACCTCAAGAGGGGGTTCCCGCCCGTTGAAATCCATCCCCCTGAACAGGATTCGGCCCTCGGTGGGGGGTTCCAGGAAGTTGAGGAGCCTGAGGAGCGTGCTCTTGCCCGAGCCGCTCGGCCCCACCACCCCGAAAATTTCTCCGGAGAAAATCTCCAGCTCCGGGATCTGCAGGACTTTCCGCCCGGCGTAGCTCTTGCTGACCCCTTCAAGCCGGTAAACCTTTTCCATCACCTTGATGCATCTCCCTGGAGGAGGATGAGGGCTGCATTTATAACGAACACTATGCCCAGGAGCACGAAGCCAAGGGCGATGGCGAAGGGGAAGTTTCCTTTCTGCGTCTCCAGCACGATGGCGGTGGTGAGGACCCGGGTTCGGCCCTCTATGTTGCCCCCCACCATCATGACCGAACCCACTTCGGAGATGATGCTCCCGAAACCCGCCACCAGGGCAGCTAAGACGCCATGCCTGGCTTCCCGCAGTATGGTCCAGGAGATCCTCCATCTTGTGGCTCCGAGGGAGCGGAGCTGGAGGGACAGCTCCGGGTCCACCCCCATTACCGAAGCCATGACGAAGCCGGCTATGACCGGGAAGGCGAGGATGACCTGAGCCAGTATCATGGCTCTGGGGGTGAACAGCCACCCGAGCCATCCGAAGGGGCCGCTCCGGGAAAGGAGCATGTAGACCACAAGCCCGACCACCACAGGAGGTAGTCCCATCCCGGTGTAGATGAGGGCGGTCATTACCCTCCTGCCTGGAACCCGGTGGAGGCCCAGGAAGGCTCCGGCGGGTATCCCGAGGAAAGCACTTATGGCCAGCGCTATCCCCGATACCTCAAAGGAAAGCTTTACTATCCCCAGCAACTGCGGATCGCCTCTGAACAGGAGGCAGAGAGCCTGCCACAGGGCTTCAAGGATGCTCATCTCTCCACCCCCGGATGGAAAAGGGGTTCGCCAGTTTTATCCCTGCCGAACTGGCCGATCCTCTCCTGGGTTTCGGGGGAGAGGAACCAGTTAACGAAAGCCGTGACTATCCTGGAGTCCCGTCCCTTTGCGACGGGCAGGAGGCTGTAGACGTTGATGAGAGATCGGTCTGCCCTGGCACCATCCATCAGGATGACCAGGTCCGGCAGTTTGTCCCTCATGGAGAGGAAAGTTCCCCGGTCGGTCAGGGTGTAGGCCCTCTTTTCCTGGGCGATGATGAGGGTCTGGCCCATCCCCATGCCCACGGAGAGATACCACGGGCCCGATGGGTTTACACCGGCTTCCTCCCAGATCGCCTTTTCTTTCAGGTGGGTTCCGGACTCGTCGCCCCTTGAGACGAAGGGGTAACCGGCTTTGGCGATGCGCCGGAATGCCTCTGCGGCGCTGGATGCTCCCCTGACTCCGGCCGGGTCCTCCTCCGGCCCAACGATCACGAAATCGTTCCAGGCGATCTCGTATCGGCCGGTGAAGTATCCTTCCTCAACGAGCTTTTTCTCCGCAGCCGGGTTATGGGTGAGGACCAGGTCCACATCGCCCCTCTTGCCCAGGGTGAGGGCCTGGCCAGTCCCGACCGCAATCACTTCAACCCGGCAGTGATATTTCTTCTCAAAATCGGGCAGGAGGTAATCCAAGAGGCCGGTGTTCTCCACGCTGGTGGTGGTAGCGAGCCTGAGGACGCACTCCCTGGAACAGGCGGTAAGCAAAAGGAGCAGGGCAAGGAAGATCTTAGAGCCATGTTTCGTTCCCGGTTTCATGGGTTTCGTAACCTCCCATTGTTCTCACCAGCTCAATGAATTCTTCCGATCGCACCACTTCCACCAGGGCCATGACCGGGGGCGATTCCCTCACCCCTTCGGGGATAACCAGGTCATACCGTTCCAGCGTGAGGGGGACGAAATCCAGGCCGAAGGCCAGGGCAGCGGAGTAAATGCCGAGGCCCACATCGGCCTCACCCTCGGCCACAGCTCTGGCCACCCCGAGGTGAGTCAATTGCTCTCGCTCATAGCCCCTGACGGCCGAGGGGGCAATGCCTTCCTTCCTCAGGGCCTCATCCAGCCATACCCTCGTGCCCGAACCCCTCTGCCGGTTTATGAAAGTTACATCGGGGCGGGCGAGGTCGGCTATGGATTTGAGGCCCTTCGGGTTGCCCCTGGGAACAATGAGGCCGAGGTAGCGGTGGGCAAGGGTCAGGAGGGAGACTCTCTGGCCGGATAGGACCCTGCGGACGAAGGGGATGTTGTAGGAGCCGGTGGTTTCGTCCCAGAGGTGGATGCCGGCGATATCGGCTTCTCTGCGCAACAGGGCGATGAGTCCTCCCAGGCTTCCGGTGAAGTTGAGCTCGAGGGAGAAGCCCCTGCCTCTGGCCTCAAGCATCGCGGGGAGTTGCTCAACTATGAGGTCGTGGCTTCCGGCGAAACGGAGTTTGCGGTCGGGGAGGGGGTGCTCTTCTTCGGGTGAGGCCAGGCGCTGTATCTCTTCCCACCGGGCCAGGGCCAGGGAGAAAGCGACCTGAGCTTCCTTCGGGGAGAATCCTTCCCGCACTGCTTCCATGAGGAAATTCTCGGCTTTCTGGACCAGAGAGGCGAGGCGCAGGGAGCGATACTGGGGATGGAGGAGGCTGAGGGCGACCCTTGTCCCTCCCTTGCGGTGGGTGGTTAGGAGTCCTTCGCGGACCAGTTCGGAGTAAGCTCTGGCAACGGTAGCGGGCGTGCATCCCCACCGCTTGGCCATCTCCCTGACCGGGGGCAGCCTGTCACCGGGTTTGAGTTCCCCGGAAGCGATGAGCCTGCGGATGGATTCTGCAATCTGGTTGTGTAGCATGTGTTACCTCCATGCTGAGACAATTATAACACAAAATGAGGCTGGAAGCAAGAAGGGCTGAGGGTCAATTCTCCGGAGGTAAGGGGAACTCTATCCGCCCTCTCTCGGCCAGGGAAGAGGGGTCGTAAACTACAATGAGCAGCTTCGCCGGGCGCGGCCCATCGGACTTCAGGGAGAAATCGTATGAATCCAGAACCAGCTCCCCCGGTTTCCACCTGGTCACGGGATAAGCGAAGTGGACCGGAACCTTATCGTTCTGGGCCAGCACCTTCCCGCCAGCATCGCACAGGCGGACTGAAATCTTCAGCTCCTCACTGAAGGGCCTGAGGGCTCTCCAGTAGAGGTTGACCCTGAACTGAGAGGGTAGGGCCGGGACAGGCCAGCGTCTGGGGGGAGCCGGAAGGACCAGGAAGTCATATCCTTCAAGCTTCATCCCTTCCACAAGCTCTATTCCCACCGTTTTCTGGGGAACGACTTCGGGGGGAGGGGAATCCCAGACCCGTATCAGACTGCCCTGAGCCCAGAGCCTGAAGCGATCCGGGAGGCCGGGGAGGGGCCGGGTTAGATAAACGGCGCGGCCCTCTGCTGCAGCTTCCTCCACTGCCTTGAGCCTGTCCTCGTCCCGGTCTGCGGGAATAATGGCAACTCCGGGGTTGATGCCATATATCTCCCGGAAGTAGTTCATGAGGGTGCATTCCCCCAGTATCCCGATCACTACCGGCCTATCCCCCGTCGCTGAAGAGATCATGGAAGCCCCGAGGGCGTAGACATCCAGCCTCTGGCTGCGGTCCATCTCGCGGAAATGGCTTAATCCGGTGATGAGGGGTTGGATCAGGGCTATGGCCAGCAGGATGATCCGAACGAAGGGTTGCTTCAGGCTCAGGATGAGGCTTCCCCCCTCGCTCACAGCCACCGAGAAAAGCAGGAACGAAGGGATGAAGAAGACTTCCGGATCGGGCACGCGGTAGAGGAGGGCGAACGCGGTAAAGGGGATGAAGGTCAGCCACCACAGCAGGGCTTTGCGTCCCCTGAGCCTGCTCAGGCCTGCGAGGCCCAGCAGAATCCCCACCGGGCCGAACTGGGAGAGCCAGAGCCTGAAATGCCACTCCGGAGGGGTCTGGCGGGCCAGGGGGTTTTCCCCCAGGAAAACTCCGTAGCCCGATGCCGTAATCCACCTCACGAAGCCCCCGAGGGTATTGCGGTAGGTGCCATCAAGGGATGAAACCTCCATTCCCCTCAGGGGGATGTAGAGGTAAAAGGCAAGGGGCAGCAGTGGCGTCAGGAGGGCGAGGGCTCTGTTCCGACCCCGGCCGGAAAGGAGTGCCATGGCGAAGGACGGGAGCAGCAGGAGGGAAGTCCGGTGGTGGGCAAGCCCGAGGCCCAGAACCAGGCCTGCCCAGGGCAAAAGCGAGTCATCGTCCAGGGCTCTGGCGGTGAGAAGGGTGGCGAGGGCTACGATCAGGGCGTGGAGGGTGTAGACCTCGGCGATGGTGGCCTGGGACCAGAAAACCGGTGAGAGGGCGAGGTAGAGCGGGGCGAGGAAGGCTGCTCCGGGGGAGAAGTAGCGGGCGAGGAAGTAAAGAGCCACGAGCGTGGCAGAACCCGCCACCCCCGAAAGCAAATTCACACCCCAGGCGGGGTCCACGCCGGGGATGTGGGAGAAGAGCCACCCGAGGAGAGTGTAGAAAGGGTAGCCGGTGGGGTGAGCTATGCGGAGGGTCGGGCAGACGAGCTGGAACTCAAGGCTGTCGTCAAAGATCGTTGAGACAGAGGGGGCCATTGTGCGGAGGTAAAGGCACAGGCCTCCCGCTCCCAGGGCCAGAGGTATCAGGAAGCCGACCCTTCTCATCAGGAACTGCGGGCAAAAACCCTGGCCAGGAACTTCTGGACCTCCCTGTTCTCCCACACCACGAGCAGTGGCACGGCGTTGAAAATGGAGGAGTAGGTCCCGCTCATCAGCCCCACCAGGAGGACTGTCACGAACTGCTTTATGGTGGCGCCACCGAAGAGCAGGATCGCAATCAGGACGAAAATGGCGTTGAGCTGAGTGACCAGGGAGCGGTGCAGGGTCTCTAACAGGCTCCGGGTCACTATCAGCTCAAAAGGCTCGCCCCTTCGCTTGGGTGTGTTCTCCCTTATCCGGTCGAAGACCACGATGGTATCCTGCACCGAGAAGCCTATGACGGTGAGCAGGGCGGTTATGAAGAGGGCGTCCACCTCCCAGCCTATGAGGAGTCCGGCTATGGAGAAAAGGCCTGTGGCGACGAGGACGTCGTGGATCATGGCGATAATGGCGCATACGCCGTAGCGGAGGGCGTTGGGGACTCTGCGGAAGGCGAAGACGATGAAGCCCAGGATTATGAAGGAGGCGGCGATCACGGCCAGGGTGGCAGCCCTCGTCACTTCTCTCCCCACAGCAGGCCCTATGTATTCGTAGCGCAGTTCCTCAAAGGGCCCGAACTCCTTCCTCAGCTCCTCCTGAACCCTGGCCTTGGCTTCCTCGTCCAGCCGCTTGCACTTTATGATGGCCGTCCGCTCATCGGAAGTGGTCTGAACCGTGGTGTCGCCGTAACCCAGGCCCATGAAAATGGAATAGATCCTCTCGGGGGAAACCTTCTGCTCAAAGCGCAGCTCCATCAGAGTCCCGCCGGTGAAGTCAATGGAGAGCTTCCAGGGGGCTCGGAAGCGGGCCAGGGAAATCCCCATGGCTATCAGGCCGGGAACTATTATGAGCAGAGACAGGGCGAAGAACCAGTATCTTTTCTCAATCAGGTTATACATTCGTGCCTCCTCCGGCTAAATTCCCAGGAGCCAGCGCCTTTTTTCCAGGAAGCGTCCGGCCAGATCGAAGACGAAGGCGATCAGGGTGCGGGTCATGGTTATGGCGGTGAACATGCTAACGCAGACGCCAATGAACAGGGTTATGGCGAAGCCTTTGACCATGCTCGCCCCGAAATTGGAGCCGAACCAGTAGAGGACCACGCAGGTCAGGAGTGTTGAGAGGTTGGAATCCCTGATGGATGTCCAGGCCCGGCTGAAGCCGGCCTCAATGGCTGCTGAGAGAGGTCTGCCCTGGCGCAGTTCTTCCTTCATCCTCTCAAAGATCAGGATATTGGCATCAACAGCCATTCCGGTGGAGAGGAGGAATCCCGTTATGCCCGGCAGGCTGAGGGTCACGCCGGGGAAAAGGCCCGGGATTCCGAACTTGTATATGGCGAGGTTTATGAGCCCGTAGGAAATGAGGGCGAGATCGGCCAGGAAGCCCGGCAGGCGGTAGTAAGTGAGCATGAAGGCCAGGACCACGATTATCCCGATTATACCTGCCCTTATGCTCTTCCGAATTGAATCCTGCCCCAGGGTTGGCCCTATAACCCTGGTCTGGACGACCTTCAGAGGGACGGGGAGGGCACCATACTGGAGGATAATGGCCAGGCGCTTCGCTTCCTCAAGGGTGAACCCCTTCTCGCTCGTGATCCTGCCCCTGCCCTCAGTTATCGGCTCCTTTATCCTGGGGCAGGAAATGACCACGCCGTCCATCACGATGGCCAGGAACTCACCGACATGCTCCCTCGTGTATTTGGCGAAAATTTCCGTCCCTTCGGCCGTGAGCTCAAAGTCAATCTCCGGCCTCCCGAACTCATCGGTCCCAACCCTTGCCGACTTGAGGTGCTTGCCGGTCATTATGGTCCGGTAAACCTTAGCGGTGGGGGTGATCTCCGAAGTGGGACTCAGGGCTTCGGCTGAAGTGATCTCCGGCGTTGGGGTCAGTTCGGGGGTAGCGGTGGGAGCAACAGTCGGAGTGATGGTCACCTCAAGGGTGGCGGTCGGAGTGGTTTCAACGGTAAGGGAAGGGGTTACCTCGTAGGTGGTGAGGATGCTCAGTCCTTCCGGCAGGGGCGTGAACCCCGCCTCCACGAACTCCAGGCGTCCCGTGGCCTTGAGGGTAGCGATGGCTTCATCGGGGTTGACGAGCCCCGGCAGCTCCACCAGGATCCGGTTCTCCCCCTGGCGCTGGACCACAGCCTCCACTACCCCCATGCCGTCAACGCG